>JBEBGU010000275.1:0-5813 GCA_040081325.1 Prosthecobacter sp. | reverse complement strand
TCACTTCCGCCGAATGACCGCCGTGGAAGCCGCCGCCGCCTCGGCAGAACAAGAATAGAGAAATCCTTGTTCATAAACATTTCCTGACCAAAGAGGCAGCCCATAACGTTTCCCTATCCGACGTGAATCCCCCACCCAAAAAATCCAATATGACCTGGCTTACTTTCGCTCTTCTCACCGTGCTCTCCTGGGGCGTCTATGGTGTTCTTCTTCACAAAGGCCGCGGCTTCATGCCGATGGGGCCTGAAACACCCCATGCAGGTCTAAAAGCCTTCCTCTTTGTCTGCATCGCCTATGCGTTGATTGGTGTCATCTCGGCTTTTGTGCTGAAGGCGCGCGGGTCGAACTTCATCTTCTCAAGCACGGGCATCTCGTGGAGTCTGATTGCTGGTGTTGCGGGTGCCCTGGGTGCTTTGACACTCGTGCTAGCACTCGGCGCTGCCGCCCCAATTTATAAAGGAGCTGCGGCTGCGGCAGTGATGCCGATCGTCTTTGCCGGTGCTCCGGTGATCAATACGATCACCGCCATGCTGGTTCATCCGCCTGAGGGTGGATTGAAAAGTCTGCCCGTTCCTTTCATCCTCGGTTGCTTGCTCGCCGTCGGCGGCGCTTTCCTCGTCGCTAAATATGCGCCATCCAACACCGGTGGTGGCGCGGCTCCCGCAGTTCAGGGCGCGCCTGCAAAGCATTGATCATTGGGTTTCAAACGAGCGCAGCGTCCTTCTTTGGGCGCTGCGCTTTTTTTATGACTTCACTGCGCCGCTTCTTCCACACTGATGCAGGAGCAGATCAGATTGCGGTCCCCATAGACGTTGTCCACTCGGGCCACTGGCGGCCAGTATTTAGATTCACGCACCCAGCTTAGAGGATAGGCAGCAACCTCACGGGTGTAAGCATGTGGCCATTCGTTCTTGGTCACAAACTCAGCGGTGTGTGGCGCGCGCTTGAGCGTGTTATCGGTGGCGTGATAGGTGCCATTTTCGACGCCTAGAATCTCTGCGTGAATGCAGGTCATGGCATCGCAGAAGCGATCCATCTCGGCCTGACTCTCACTCTCGGTAGGCTCGATCATCAGTGTGCCACCGACGGGCCAACTCATGGTCGGAGCGTGATAGCCGAAGTCCATGAGTCGCTTTGCCACATCCTCAACCGTGACGTGATGAAAGTGGCGAAAATCAAGAATGCACTCATGCGCCACGAACCCATTCTTACCCTTGTAGAGCGTGGGAAAACACGGAGCCAGCTTCTTGGAGATGTAGTTCGCACCGAGGATCGCATACTTCGTCGCATCTGTGAGTTTGGTGCCCATCATGGCGACGTACATCCATGAGATCGTGCAGATGCTTGCGCTGCCCCAGGGGGCGGAGCAGACAGCACCTTCAGCTTTGTCAGCCCATGAAATATGACCCGGAAGATGCGCCCTCAAATGCGCCCCGACGGCGATTGGACCGACGCCTGGACCACCACCGCCGTGCGGGATGCAGAAGGTCTTGTGCAGATTCAAATGGCACACATCCGCACCGATCTTGCCAGGCGATGTCAGGCCGACTTGGGCATTCATGTTCGCACCATCCATGTACACCTGTCCACCGTGCTCGTGGGTGAGTCGGCAGATCTCACTGATGCTTTCTTCAAAGACACCGTGAGTGGAAGGATAGGTCACCATCAGCGCGGCCACTTTGCCGACGTAGGCTGCCAATTTCACCTTCAAGTCATCGAGAGAAATATTGCCCTGATCATCGCACGTCACCGCCACGACTTTGAAAGCGCACATCACCGCACTGGCAGGATTGGTGCCATGCGCGCTGGTCGGGATAATGCAGACATCACGGTGACCTTCACCACGAGATTCATGGAAGCGCTTGATGGCCAGCAGGCCAGCATACTCGCCCTGAGAGCCTGCATTGGGCTGAAGCGATACGGCATCAAAGCCCGTACACTCGGCTAACCAAGTCTCTAGTTCGGCGAACATCGCGCGGTAGCCTTCCGTCTGATCCGCTGGTGCAAAAGGATGGATCGCATTCACCTCAGGCCAGCTCATCGGCATCATCTCCGCCGCTGCGTTGAGCTTCATCGTGCATGAACCCAGCGGGATCATGCTGCGATTCAGGGCGATGTCTTTCGCCTCCAGCCGATGCAGGTAGCGCATCATGTCCGTCTCGGAGTGATGGCTATTAAAAACAGGATGCGTGAGAAACTCCGATGTGCGCTGATACAGAGCTGAGAAGTGCGACTCCACATCACCATCCAGATCTGGATTCTGCCGCGCCTTCTTGATGCCGAGAGCAGCGGCGAGCTTGATGAGTTCATCATCAGTCACCCGTTCATCCAGCGCGATCCCCACATGCGTGCCGTCGATCCGGCGGAGATTGAAGCCAAAGAGCAGCGCGGATTTCAGGACATCATCCGCGTTATGCACACGCACCGTCAGCGTATCAAAGAAGTCATCACTGGCGATGTCTAGGCCCGCCCACATCACCTCACGCGCCAGCCAAACCGCCGCACCGTGCACGCGCAGAGCGATCTTTTTCAGCCCCTCTGGCCCATGATAAACCGCATACATGCTGGCCATCACCGCTAGCAGCACCTGCGCAGTGCAGATATTGCTCGTAGCCTTCTCACGGCGGATATGCTGCTCGCGCGTTTGCAGTGAAAGTCGATACGCAGGGTTGCCCTCAGCATCCTTTGATACGCCGATCAGTCGGCCCGGCATACGCCGCTTGAGCGGATCTTTCACCGCCATGAAAGCTGCATGAGGGCCACCAAAACCAAACGGCACGCCGAAGCGCTGACTGTTTCCCACGCAGATATCTGCGCCGAACTCCCCCGGTGCTTTGAGCAATGTTAGCGAGAGCAAATCAGCCGCTACCACCAGCAGCGCACCCGCCTCATGCACTTCATTCGCCAGCACACTGTAATCATGGATCACGCCGAGTGTGTCAGGATACTGAACCAAGACCGCAGCGTAACCCAGAGGCCCATCCTGCTTACGCCAGCCCAGCGTGTCACCCACGACCACACTCAGGCCCAGGGCATGCAGCCGCGTCTTCACCACCGCGATGGTTTGCGGGTGACAATGCTTCGAGACAAAGACGCGAGTCGAACCACCCACCTGAGCCGCCGCCATCGTCAGCGCTTCAGCACAGGCCGTGCCCTCATCGAGCAGAGACGCATTGGAAACATCGAGTCCCGTCAGATCACAAATCATCGTCTGGAAATTGATCAACGCCTCTAGCCGTCCCTGACTGATCTCCGGTTGATAGGGCGTGTAAGCGGTGTACCAGCCTGGGTTTTCTAAAATATTTCGCTGAATGACCGGCGGCGTGAACGTGTCGTGGTAGCCCAGACCGATGAAGGAGCGCAGCACCTTATTACGCTCCATGATCTGGCGCAGGCGGCGCAGCGCGTGCTCTTCACTCAGCGGCTCAGGCAAACTCAGCTCACCGTGTTGTCGGATACCCTCAGGCACGACTTGATCGATCAAATCATCAAGGCTGGAAACACCGAGAGTCTGGAGCATTGAGGCCGTCTCCTTCGCAGAAGGACCGATATGACGAGGGGCAAAAGCAGGGGCAGCAGGCATGAGAGGCCCCGATCAAAACGAGCTTTCCCCCCAGAGCAAGCACGCCTACATGGATCGAGAGACAATCTCGCATTACTCGTTCCCAAATTTGGGATCATTCGTCCTACCCGGATGCTCATCGAGTGGCAGCACTTCTACCTCGACATCGATTGCTTCTATCAGGGGTGCCTCTTGGGGTCGAATCTCACTGTGGCTACGATTTGATGATAATGGAGCGCTCAAGTCCGGAAGCAATGCGCGACGCACAGCATACCAGGCCAAGGCTAGGCCGGAGGCCACAAGGCCTACCACGGTCACTGCTACGCCAACCATCACGACCAAGGCGACGACTCCAATAATCACCGCCGTTATCAGTGCCAACAGGAGAACTCGCGGCAGTCCACGCACTCCGTCGAGCCGAAATTCAAAGGCCTTCGCTTTCATGCTGTAAACATGGCGTCTTTGACATGGATGACAATGGACTTCTCTGCTGCGGCGATTCCTCTCTGGACAATTTCAGGCGACTGTGAAACCATCATCTCACGCTCCCGCGCGTTTTCACTGACAGCGTTCTTTCCTCTCCAAACCGTGCCAGTCACCGAAACCAGTCCCACCATTGCCACTGCCCCGCAGTCGGAGCTGCGTGACGACTATCTCAAAACACTGCGTTGCATGATCCTCTCCCGCACGCTGGAAGAGAAGCTGGGCAGTCTCTACCGCGCAGGTGGCCGCATCGTTGGCGGCGTTTATCTGGGGCGTGGGCAGGAGGCATTTAGTGCGGCGGCTGGCATTCATTTGCGCTGGGGAAAAGACATCTATGGTCCGCTGATCCGTGATCAGGCTGGCCGAATCGCCTACGGTGAGCCGATCCTGGACACGATGCGGACTTATCTCGGTGCCGTCACCGGACCCATGCGTGGTCGGGATGGTAACATCCACCGCGGCCAGCCACAAAAGGGCTACATGGCCATGATCTCGCATCTCGGCAGCCTGCTTTCTGTGGTGGCTGGCGCGCTTTTTGCCCGGCGTCTGCAAGGCAGACTGGGTGACACGGCGGGTGCGACGAGCATCGGTGATGGGGGCACATCGACGGGTGCTTTTCACGAAGGACTGAACATGGCTGCGGTGGAAAAACTGCCGCTGGTGGTCAGTGTGGCCAACAACCAGTTCGCCTATTCCACACCGACATCACGCCAGTATGCTTGTGAGAATCTGGTGGACCGCGCAGTCGGCTACGGCGTGGCGGGTCACAGCGTGGATGGCACGGATTTACTGGCGTGTATGCAGGTCTTCCGCACGGCTTTTGAAAATGCACGCGCTGGGCAGGGACCCCAGATGGTGGTAGGCCGACTGCTGCGCCTGGGCGGTCATGGTGAGCATGATGATGCTTCCTATGTGCCGGATATCAAAAAGAACGAACACGAAGGACGCGACTGCCTCATCGTGGCCCAGCGGCAGGCCATTGAGCTAGGCTGGGCCACGGCAACCGAGATCGAAGAGTGGCACAAGAATGCGCGCCGTGAGGTGGACAAGGCCCAGGCGCAAGCGAGCAAAGAGCCAACCCCAGATCCCTACCGGGAAAACTGGCACGCACTTTCGACTCCAGAGTTGGTGGAGGGCATGAACGAATGAGTATCACTTATCTGGAGGCCATTCGTGAGGCCCAGTTTGAAGCCCTGCGGGAGAATCCGAATGTTTTTCTCTACGGGCAGGACATCAGCACCTTTGGCGGCGCTTTTAAAGCCACGAAGAATCTTAGCCGCGAGTTTCCCGGACGTGTTTTTGACGCTCCCATCAGTGAAGATGCCATGATCGGCATGGCCGTCGGAGCCGCCATCGAGGGCGCGAGGCCGATCGTGGAAATGCAGTTCGCCGATTTCTCATCCGTTGGCTTCAATCAGATCGTCAATCAGGCCGCCACACTTTTCTGGCGCACCAATACCACCTGCCCCATCACCATCCGCCTGCCCTCAGGCGGCACTCCCGGCAGCGGCCCGTTTCACAGCCAAAGCATGGAGAGCATTTATGCTCACTATCCAGGCTTGGTGATCCTCGCACCCGCAACTGTGGAGGATGCCTACTGGATGCTTTTGGAAAGCGTGAAGCTCGATGACCCGGTCATCTTCTGTGAGCACAAGTTTCTCTACTACCAACTCAAAGCAGAAGGTTTCGGCGAGCCAATGCCCATCGGCAAAGCCCGCATTGCCCGGCCTGGTCGTGATGCCACCATTGTCACCTACAGCGCTATGCT
>JBEBGU010000987.1:0-1489 GCA_040081325.1 Prosthecobacter sp. | reverse complement strand
AATCGACTTTGCCTTTGCGGTTCGTGGCATCAAGCCAGTCCTTATCCGCCGTGATCATGACGCCATCGACGACCTTCGGCTGCGGCGAGCGCTTGAAGTTGCTCAGCGCATCATCAAACCACAAAACGCCGAGCGGTGCCTGCACAAGCGGGTCTTCGCTGGGTTTCCAATCGGCGAGGTAGTTGGTGCTGCCGGTCAGTGCGCCGCGAGTCTGCAGCAGTTTGCCTTCCAGACTGACCAACTTGCCGCCGAGCGGACGCAGCGTGTCACCAACTGGCTCGGGGCCGATAACGACATTAGCGAAGTAACGTGGCAGCTCGGATTTTGTCGGTATTACGGCCACGCGTTCGCCATAGAAGGCTGTTTTGGATAGACGAGTTTTCAAAGCGGCGGCGTCGCTCAGCACGATGAGATGAAATTGACTCTGGGTGAGTAGAGCTTCGATGAATCCGGGCTTGCCTGCATCGGTGAGTAGAGCATAGCCACGATCAGATCCGGCGGCTTGGATGATGGTCTTGGCGAGTTCTTCATCAGCCTTCTCGATCACGATCTCGCGCTTCCAGTGCTTGGCTTCGCCTTTGGCGGAACCATGGGCTTTCAAGATGCCATCGACGGTCACGACGAAAACTTTGTCATCCGCCACGACGACGCTGTGAGCATTGGGAAAGGTGTCGAAGCTGTTCTCTTTGCCAGCGGCGAGGAGCGAGCGCTGGATGCCGGTGGAGCCTTCGGCGCGGGGTTTGTCTTCGTGGCGCTTCACGTTGACGGCGTCGTCGAAAAGCAAACCACGTCGTTTGAGTTTGGCGGCTTGCTTTTCATCGGGTGTGGAGGCGAACCAGCCGCCTGTGAGTCGGCCTGCGGAGGGAAGCTCGAACTCTTTGAGCGCACCACTTTTGAGATCGAGACGGGCGGGATAGGCATTGCTGCATGGCACGACGAGGTCATCGCCGTCGATGAGCAGGTAGCCCTGGGGCGCGAGTCCGCCCATGGCCTCGGTTTGATGCGGATGAATACCATAGAGGTAAGAGCAGCGGTCGTTGCACCAGATCTGCTCGCCCGTCGCGACATCCCAGCAAAACACGACCGTGCCTTCCAGCGGCCACACACCGGCTGCGAAATAAACGCGTCCCCCTTTGGCGACTGGACCACCACGAATCGGCCACACGGAAATGAGGCGCTGATTGCCGAGCAACATGCGATTTGAGGGCACGGCCCGCTTTGACCACACGGCGGAGCCATCGGCGAGTTTCACACAGCGCATCACGCCATCGTCAGAGCCGAAGAGGACTAGATCACCGATGATGACCGGCGCGAACCGCACGGGTCCTTCCGCCAGCGCCCGCCAGACTTCCGCGCCTGTATCAGTGTCGAAGGCGATGAGACAATCTTCCCGAGAGCTTCCGACGATGATTCTTTTCCCGGCGACGACAGGCTCGTAGCTGCGATCAAACTGAAGGCGTGTCTCTTTGTAGGCCGGACGCAGAGGCGG
>JBEBGU010000274.1:0-5824 GCA_040081325.1 Prosthecobacter sp. | reverse complement strand
AAACAACCAAATGCAGGTGGACCTGACGAAGTGGCAGCAATGGTATCAATGGGCCTCTGGTGAGATCACCACAGCACGCGCTGACAAGCAGGCTTTGGAGGCAAAGACGGCCAAGCTTGAGGAGTCGATCCAGGCCATGAAAATCGAAGTCGCTGCAGGCCGCGCCACACAGCAGCAGCTTGATGTTTTATCGAAAGAGAAGATCAGCATCGAGGTGGAATACAAAAAGATCGTGCAGCGAATCTCCGCAGCCGAGAATGCTTCTAAAGAAGCCACGCTCAAACTGATCGATGCCTCCACGCGCATCACTGAGGTCGAGCAAGAGCGCAACAAGGTGATGGCCGAACGCGACACCGCGATCAAAGAGCGCGACGTCGCCAAACTGGCGAATGAAGACACGACGAAAAAGTCTGCTGAGATCACCAAAGAGCGTGATGTACTCAGCGCGCAGGCTTTGGGCATGAAGACTGAGATCGAAGCCCTCAAGAAGGAAAAACCCAATGCCTCATCTACTGAGATGAAGAAACTACTCGCCGAAAATGAGCGGCTCAAGACTGAACTCGATACGGCGAAAAAACAGGTCAGCACACTGAAGTCAGATGCGACTCGCAAGGATCAGGAGATCGCCGATATGCGCGGCCAGATTACCAATCTTCAAGGAGAGCTCACAGCTCTACGGAAGCAGAGTGGCACCTACCAAACCCAGGTGGCCGAACTGACGCTGCAATTGAAAAATCTCCAAGAAGCCAAGCCCGGCATGACGCCTGAGATGGCGCAAGAAAACACCACGCTGCGTGAGATCATCATGCGCCAACTGCGCACTCAGTATCGCCAACAGCAGGCCAAAGATCTGGTGATCGACGAGCTGAAAAAAATGGAAGGTGTCTCCAAAGGCCTTCTTGAGCAGGTCGAAGAATTGAAGAGCAATCGCCTGACGCTGACTGCAGCTGAAGAGAAGCTCTTCACTGACCCCGCCGTGCGTGAGATGCTCGGCGCAGATGGCATACAGGGCACACTCATCGCTCGCGTGTCCAAGCCTGATGCGACAAAGCCCGTCAATCCCGTGGACGCCCTTTTAGTCAAAGCCAACGACGCCTTTGCTGCGCAGAAGTTTGGTGATGCGTCCACCCTCTATGAAGACGCGCTGCGTGCTGACCCGAAGAACACCACGGCACTCGTCGGCCTGGGCTACTCCCGTGAGCGTGAGAAGAAGTACCCGGAGGCTGAGGCGGCTCTGAAGAAGTGTCTCATTTACGAACCACAGAACGAGATGGCTTCGTTCCATCTCGGTGTCACTTACTTCAAACAAGAGCGCTGGAATGACGCCATGAGTTCCTTTGAAAAGAACTTGGCGAGCAATCCAAAAAATGCGCCGAGCCGCCACTACCTCGGGATCATCGCCACCAAACTGAACTTTCTCGACCGTGCTGAGCGTGAGTTTAAAACGGCTCTCGCCATCGACCCCAACTATGGAGAGGCGCACTTCAATCTCGCTGTCATCTATGCCACAGGTGATCCACCGCAGTGGGACAAAGCCAAGGCTGAGTACGACCAAGCCATCAAGAAAGGCGTGGCCCCAGATGAGAACCTGGAAAAGCTCCTCAAGGGCAACGAACCCAAGGCAGTCTCCACGCGCTAATCAGCGTGCGGATCAACTTATCTCCGTGTGTCCGCCGCCGCTTTCACCAGCTCTCTTGTCACTTGGTTTCAGCACAGCGGGCGCGACTACCCGTGGCGTCGCACGCGTGATCCGTATGCCATTCTCGTGTCTGAGATTATGCTGCAACAGACGCAGATCACGACGGTGCTGGATCGCGGCTACTACACGCGCTGGCTCATACGCTTCCCTGATTTTGCCACGCTCGCCACTGCGGCTGAAGCAGATGTCTTGAGCGCTTGGGAAGGGCTTGGCTACTACCGCCGAGCGCGGAATTTGCAGAAGCTCGCACAAACCATCATGCGCGAGTACGCGGGCCATTTTCCCAACGATCCCGCCATCATTCTCAGCCTGCCCGGCATCGGTCCCTACACAGCGGGAGCCATCAGCAGTTTCGCCTTTGGGCTGAATGAACCCATCGTCGATGGCAACGTCGCGCGTGTCCTTTCCCGCCTGGACAACGATGCCACGCCTATCGACACCACCGCTGGCACTAAACGTCTCTGGCAGCGTGCGCGTGAACTCGTGCTGAGCACCGCTGACCCGCGCGCTTATAATTCCGCACTCATGGAGTTAGGCCAGACTCTCTGCAAGCCGACCAAGCCCCTGTGCTCTTGCTGCCCTGTGAAGGCGCACTGTCGCGCTACTGAACCAGAAACACTTCCGGTTAAATCAACGCGCACCGAAATCACTGCAGTCACTGAGCGCGTCCTTTTTCTTCAGACAGCAGCGGGCATTTTACTCGAACAAGAAACAGGCAGCCGCCGCACAGGTCTGTGGAAACTTCCCGCGCTGCCTGACTCACTCTTCGACAAGCCACCTGCCGTGCTCGTGAAGAGCCTCTACGGCATCACCCGCTACAAAGTCACACTGTGGGTGCATGATGGCGCTGCTTTGTGTGATCAAGCCTGGCCTGAGAACCACCGCTTTATCCCATCCAACGAGCTGGCTGGCACAGCCATGCCCAGCCCTTACCGCCGCGCTTTGGACAAGCTGCTAAAGGACCGTGTGTTTGAGCTTGAAAGCTGACACGCCAATCCTTGCCATTTCATCTCTGCGCCCTAGTCTCAGCCCATGAGATTTCCTTTATTTATCTGCGTCTTGCAGTGGGCGGGTGTGCTCGGTCTGTGCCCTGCCGCACAGGCTCAGCAGTCCCCTGCTCAGATCACTCCAGCCCCCATCCCAGACTCAGCGCGGCTCGGCAAAGTCAGCCCTTTGGGCAAAGCACCCGATTGGTCCAAACTGGAGTCCTTTGCGAAGACCATCACCAAGGAGGAATTTGAAAAAGCCTGGCGGCAAATCTATTCCGAAGAGAATGGCCTGCCGCCACCATTTCAAATCGGGGATACCGCTCTCGACGTGCCGACTGGAAATGCAATCAAACCCATTTTCAGGCTTCCCTTTCGCGATCCCAAAGAGCCCCTCACCAGTGCTAGCAAACCTTCTTGGCGCCGCGCTCGTGATTTAGCACCACTCAATGACCGACCGCCGCTGAGCGATCTCCACATCGCGATTGATCCAGGCCACATCGGTGGTCAATGGGCAGCCATTGAGGAGCGACTTCTGAGCTTCAAGCCCGGTGAAGCCATCCGTGAAGGCGACCTTTCTCTCATGACCGCCAAGGTGCTCAAGGAGCGGCTTTTCAAACTCGGCGCGGTGGTCAGTCTCGTGCGTGAAACTTTAGAGCCCGTCACACCCAAACGTCCGGCTGACTTTGAAGTCGAGGCATTGAAAGTGCTCACCGGGGCTGGCTTTCCAAAACCTGCGATTAGCTATCAGGGGCTGACAGGAGATGCGAAACTCCTGACGGTACAGTGGCAAACCGAGAAATTGTTTTACCGCGTGAGTGAGATCCATGCGCGTGCCGAGCGCGTGAATCAGCAGATCAAGCCGGACATGGTGCTGTGTCTTCACTTCAACGCTGAAGCCTGGGGTGATGCCACCTCACCTCAATTCTCAACCAAGAATCACCTGCATGTGATGATCAATGGCTGCTACGCCCCGGTCGAACTTGAGCAGCAAGACGTGCGCTATGAAATGCTGTCACGCCTGCTCAACCGCGTGCACGAGGAGGAGCTACCACTGGCAACCTCTGTGGCAGAAAGCATGGCCCGTGCGACAGGACTGCCCGCCTACATTTACACGCGCCCCAACGCGCGCCGCGCCGGAACAAACCCGTATGTCTATGCACGGAACCTGCTGGCCAATCGACTCTATGAATGCCCGGTCGTTTATCTGGAACCCTTCGTCATGAACCATGAGGAAACCTACCGCCGACTGCTAGCTGAGCATTACCTCGGACGCACACTCATCGGCGGCAAGCTCACCACCAGCGCCATCGAGGATTATGTGCGTGGGGTTGTCGATGGCCTACTCGCTTATTACAAAACCAACCGCCAGCCATGAAGATTCTCATCATCGGGTGTGGGTTCGTCGGTGAGCGTGCAGCAGATCTCTTTCACGCGGCAGGTCACGAGGTGATCGGCGTCACTCACTCTCCTCAATCCGCAGAACGTCTAGCAGCCATCAAGTCATGGCGGGCGCTGTCTTGCGATGTCTCGTCCCAAGATTCCGTCAAAGCATTGCGCGCTCAAACTGGGCTGGTGGATGTCTTCATCCACTGTGCAAGCTCCAGCAAAGGCGGCGCAGAGATGTATCAAGCTGTCTATGTCGATGGCATGAAGCATCTATGCTCGGCCTACCCAGAAGCACGGATGCTCTACACCAGCAGCACCAGCGTCTATCCGCAGACGGATGGCAGTCTTGTCGATGAGAAAAGCGCTGCGGAGCCAGGCAAGGACACCGGTCGCCTCTTGCGCACGGCTGAAGACATCGCCCTGGCGCATAACGGCAGTGTGGCGCGACTCGCTGGCATCTACGGTGCAGGGCGCTCTTTTGTGCTGAAGAATTTACTCGAAGGCAAAAGCGGCATCGAGATCAACGAAGGCGCAGCCGAAGGTCGCGTGCTCAATCAAATCCATGCCGATGATGCAGCCGCTGCCATCGTGCATCTCGTCACACATCAGCTCTCGGGCATCTTCAACGTGGTCGATGATGCCGACATGACTCAGCGTGCTTGCTTAGAGAAGCTGGCACCGCTTTTCAATCTACCAGTCCCCGGCATCAAGCCACCAGACTCGGCCCGCAAGCGCGGCTGGACGCACAAGCGCGTGTCCAACGCCAAACTGCGCGCCACCGGTTGGGCACCGCGCTACACAGATTACTTCGCCGCATTGCGGGATGATCCCCAACTCGTCTCCTCCATCCTCCAGCTCGTGATCGACGCGGGAGAGAAGCCGCTGCATCGAGCCGAGAACATCGTGCTCATCGGACTTATGGGCAGCGGCAAGTCCACCGTCGGGCGCATCGCCGCTCACATGCTGAATTTTCAGTTCGTCGATACGGATCACCTGATCGTGGATCAGGCAGGCTGCTCCATTCCCGACATCTTTGCCAAAGAAGGTGAAGCAGGGTTTCGGCTGCGTGAGTCAGCCGTGCTGCGTCAGTTGTTAGGCCGAAGACACACCGTCATCGCCACGGGAGGCGGCATCATCACCCAGCCCGTGAATCTACCGCTGCTCCAGCATCTGGGCTTCATCACCTGGCTGGAGGCTAGCACCGAGCTTCTTGCACGCCGCACAGCCTCCAATAACGACCGCCCACTTCTGCGCGGTGAGGAGCCACCGCTGGTGAAGCTGCATCGCCTCATTCTAGAGCGTAGCCCCCTCTACAAAGCTCTCGCCGATCTGCGCATCATGACAGATGAACTCAGCCAGGAAGAGAGCGCGTATGGTGCCACCGAAAGCGCCCGCATCTTCTTTGCCAAAAGAAGGTGAGCTCACCGCCCCTGTATTCTTGCCAGAAGATCGGCAGCATCTTGTGGTGTCATGACACTCTCCATGCCCTCAGGCATGAGTGAGGTCGTCAGCGTTTTCATCGACTGAATCTCAGCACGCGGAAACGGCAACTCGACACCGCCGGGCAATCTCAAACTAACTGCATTCGGCGTCTCTGACGCGATCAGGCCTGCAATGACCGCGCCATCTTTACGAGTGATCTGTGTCGCCGCGTTGCGCACTTCAACGGCTCGATTCGGGTCAAAGATAGCTTCAAGAATTTGCTCCATTGGCTTGGCGGCGACGGTGGCCAGATCAGGACCGACTTCGA
>JBEBGU010000273.1:0-5826 GCA_040081325.1 Prosthecobacter sp. | reverse complement strand
GATTTACTGCTGCTGGATGAGCCGACGAATCACCTCGATCTACTCTCTCTCATGTGGTTTAAAAACTACCTAAAAAATTATCCGGGTGCGATCCTACTCATCTCCCATGACCGTGACTTCATGGATGAACTGATCGAGACCGTCTATGAGATCGAGGAAAGCAAGCTGGTCCAATATCAGGGCAACTACACTAGCTACTTGAAGCAGAAAGAAGAGAACTACGACCGCGCCTATCAGTCCTGGAAAAACCAGCAGAAGGAGATCGAGCATATCCAGGAATTCATCGACCGCTTTCGCTCGGTGGCTTCCAAGTCCGCGCAGGCCCAGAGCCGCGAGCGTCAGCTCGAAAAGATGGATAAGCTGGATAAACCACGGCCTCTGCGCAAAGCCTTCCGTTTCAATTTCCCGCAACCACAGCGCAGTGGTCAGCGAGTCATCGCGCTCACCGACATCCATCAGGCCTATGGAGAAAAGAAGGTTTATCAGGGTCTCGATCTCGAAGTGGAAAAGGGCGAGCGCACCGTGCTCGTTGGGCCAAACGGCTCCGGCAAGTCCACACTCATCAAGATCATGGCTGGCGTGATCCCCTTCCAAAAGGGCGACCGCAAATTCGGCACGAATGTGAAGATGGGCTACTTCTCCCAGCATCGTAGCGACACGCTTGATCCTGAATGCACGATCCTCGAAGAATTAAAACGCTGTGCTCCCGAGCTACGTGAAGATGATGCGCGAAGCATTCTCGGCAGCTTTCTCTTCAAACGTGAGGACGTGCATAAGCGCTGCAAAATCCTCAGCGGTGGTGAAAAGAGCCGACTGAACCTGGTGAAGTTCCTTGTCGATCCGCCGAACCTCTTGCTCATGGATGAGCCGACGACGCATCTTGATATTTGGGCGATCGAGGGGCTGATCCTCGCGCTGCAAAAGTTTGAAGGAACGCTCGTTTTCATTTCCCATGATGTGCATTTCATCCGCAGCATCGCCACGAAAGTCCTGCACATCAGCAGCGGCATCGTCACGCCTTACAGCGGCGGCTACGACTACTATCTGGAGAAGACTGGCGCTGAGGAGAACGCCCGCGCGGCGGTGATCGCAGAATAAGCCATCGCGATGCATGCAAAGTGGGGTTCATCAGCGACGTAATGCCAAGTGATGAATCCTGTTCTTCACGATAGACTCCAACTCACCACGCGCCGTCAGTTCCTAAACGGGGCAGGGCAGTTCAGTCTCGGTGCCATCGCCATGAAGGCGATGCAGGCTGAAGCGGCATCGAAGATCGACAATCCGCTCGCGCCCAAACACCCGCTGAATGCAGCCAAGGCCAAGCGTGTGATCTATCTGCACATGTCCGGTGCGCCACCGCATCTGGACCTCTTTGACTACAAGCCTGAGTTGGTGAAGCGCGATGGGCAAGACTGTCCTGACAGCGTGCTCAAAGGCCGTAAATTTGCCTTCACGACCGGTGTGCCGAAGCTCATGGGCACGCCGCGCACCTTCCAGCAATACGGCAAGGCAGGCATGTGGATGAGTGATGCCTGCCCAAACTTCCACGGCATCGCTGATGACATCACGATGGTGCGGTCGATGTACACGGATCAGTTCAATCATGCGCCTGCCGAGCTGCTACTCTTCACCGGTCACATACGTCAGGGGCGTCCCTCAATGGGCTCATGGGCCACCTATGGTCTTGGCACGGAGAACCAGGACCTGCCGGGCTTTGTCGCCCTCATCTCCAGCGGCACGCAGCCCAGTGGTGGTCAGGCTTGCTGGGGCAGCGGCTTCATCCCCAGTGTTTATCAAGGCGTGCAGTGCCGTAGCAAAGGCGATCCCGTTTTGTATGCCAATAATCCCGCAGGTATGAGTCGTGAGCTGCGTCGCAAGACGCTGGATGCGCTCAAGGAAATCAACGAACTCCAAGCCGCCGAACTCGGCCATGCGGAGACCATCACTCGCATCTCGCAGTATGAGCTAGCCTTCCGCATGCAGACCAGCGTGCCTGAGGTGATGGACATCTCCAAAGAGCCGGCCAAAGTTCTCGAAGACTACGGCGCAAAACCCGGTGAATCCAGTTTTGCCAACAACTGCCTACTGGCTCGGCGCCTCATTGAGCAAGGCGTCCGTTTTGTGAATCTCTTCGACTGGGGATGGGACTTCCACGGCACCGCCGAGGCCACCGGCATCACCACAGGACTAACCAAAAAAATGTCCGAGACTGACAAGCCTGTCGCCGCTCTCATCAAAGACCTCAAACAGCGCGGGCTGCTGGATGATACGCTTGTCATTTGGGGCGGCGAATTTGGTCGCACTCCCTTCCGCGAAGGCCGCACGGCTGCCAGCAAGATTCTCGGTCGTGATCACTACCCTGACTGCTACACGCTCTTCATGGCGGGCGGTGGCGTGAAGTCTGGCTACGACTACGGCAGCACTGACGAGCTGGGTTTTCACATCGCCGAAAACAAAGTCCATGTGCACGACTTCCAAGCCACCATCATGCACCTGCTCGGTTTCGATCACGAACGCCTCACCTACCGCTTCCAAGGCCGCAACTACCGCCTCACCGACATCCACGGGCATGTGGTGAAGGATTTGCTGGCGTGAGTGTGTGATGGTGCATTGAAAAAAAGACAGCCTGTGAGAGGCTTGAATCATGAGCACGACATTGACCATTGATGCCAACGGGGGGGCTTTCATTCCACCTGCTTTGTTAAACATTCTGGGACTGAGGCCCGGAGCCAAACTTTTGGCTGATGTCGGCCCGAAAGGTATCGCGCTAAAACCAGCGGAAGAAGAGACGGGAGTCGAGGGTATCTTGGCGGCGGACGACTTGGCCAACGGCCTGCGGGTCATAAAGAAAGGCAGGCGTCTCGTCATCACGGGTGGGGAACCCTTCAGCGTAGTGGAGGTCATCCAGGCAGTGCGTGAAGACCGGGATGAAATGCTGAGGCCCAACTGTGATTGCCAAAATTGATGCACGCCGTTGACTCATCCGTGCTGATCGCATCGCTGAACAGCAACGAAGTGTTTCACAGCGAATGCCTGGATCTGCTCAACAGCTCCGGCTTTGCCATTTATGATCACGGACTCACTGAGACGTTTAACACTCTCACGGGCGGCAGGATCAAACCCAGGCTGACGGCATCCGCGGCCTCACATGTGATCCAAGCCACACTTCAAGCGGACGATCTTGTGCTCGCTCTTCCTCTCCAAGTCCGCCTCGCCGCCTTTGAGGAAGCCGAGTCACGGGGCGTGCGTGGCGGTGCTATCTATGACTATCTTCACCTCGTCGCGGCACGGCATCACGGCATGGAAAAGCTCTACACACTGAACGTGAGCGATTTCCAGAGTTTTTGGCGTCCAGGTGATCCGACCATCGTCCATCCATCCCAACCATGAACCGCCGCCATTTCCTCCAGACCACCGCCGGAGCTGCTCTTACCTCGTGTTCCACGTTGAGCGAGCCAGATTCACTGATCATCGACACGCATCAGCATCTCTGGGATCGGGGCGTCATCAATCCACCGTGGGTCCAAGGTGCGCCGGAAGTGCTCCGCCATGATTTTGTGACCGCCGACTATGTGAAGGCCAATGCGGGTCTGAACGTGAAGGCCATCTACATGGAGGTCGATGTGGCTCCGAAGGATCATGTCAAGGAAGCGGATGACATCGTGGCCCAGTGTCGTGCGGGAAACACGCCCACCATCGCGGCGACGATCGGCGGACGACCTGCGTCGGCTGACTTCGAGGCCTATGTGAAACGCTACGCGGGCAACGGCATCGTCAAAGGCCTGCGTCAGGTGCTGCATGGCGACTCCACACCTCCGGGGTTCTGCCTGAGCCCCGAGTTTGTGCGCGGCGCTCGCACGCTGGGCAAGCATGGGCTCAACTTTGAGCTGACCATGCGCCCCACTGAATTGAAGGACGGCGTGAAGCTCATCCAACAATGCCCAGACACCCGCTTTGTGCTCGACCATTGCGGCAATGGCGACCCCAAAGCCTTCAATCCCAAACTCGGTCCCGGTTTGAAGCGAAGCTGCACGCCCGATGAATGGAAACGCGGCATTGACAGCATCGCCGCCATTCCCGGCGTCATGTGCAAGATCAGCGGCATCGTCGCCTTCGTCCCACCGGGGAAATGGCAGGCGGAAGACCTCGCGCCCGTCGTCAATCACTGCCTCGACTCCTTTGGCCCCGACCGTGTCTTCTTCGGTGGCGACTGGCCCGTGTGCCTCCTCGGCAGTCCAGTTCTCGGCTGGGTGGATGCGCTGAAGCAAATTGTTTCGTCACGCTCAGCCAGCGAACAGCGAAAGCTGTGGTCTGGGAATGCGTCGCGGTTTTATGATTTGAAGGTCTAATGTCGAGGGATGAAATCGGCGTGGAATATCGCGATAGCGTTCTGGAGTGCTCCAGCCCTATGGAGCTTTTACTGGCCGAGAGACATTCGAAAGCGCTGGAGGGCCTGCGCACTCCAGGACGCTATCGCGTTGTCGAAGACCCGTGCGCAAAGATCACTTCTTCACCGCTGCAAGCACATCCAACTCGTGGATGGACCAGTAGAGGCCTTTGACTTCGCCGGTATCGGTGATGCGGATGAATTTCGCCTTCACGGGCTTCGGCAGCAGGAATTCGGTGACGTTGGTTTCGCTTTTGCCTTCGAGCACGGGCTTGTCCCACTCGGTGCCATTCAGTGAAACCTCGATCTTCCAGCCGCGTGGCCAGTCGCCGCGTGATTTGGCGGTGTCGAGCATAAGACCGGCGATGTCGGTGTCCGCAGGCAGCTCGATCTGAATCCACATGCCAGGTTTTTGTGATGTGTGCGAGTCCCAGCGGGTGCCGAGATCACCATCGATGGCATGCTTCAAATCTTTGTCGTTGTGGCTTGAGGTGAGCTTCCAGTCTTTGCGGTTCGTCAGCGATTGCGGGTAGAGCTGTTGCAGTTCCTCGATGGTCCAGGGCAGCGTGCGCTTTGCCAGATCTTTGCGAAGTATCGCGACGTCCTTCTTCTCCACAAATTTGCCGCTGTTGCCAAAGGCCTTGCGGATGTAGCTGGCCACGTCGGCGATCCATTGGTCGTCATTCGTGGCCATCGTGACCATCTGCGCTTCATACGTTTTGCCGTTGATGGGGCCGCTGAGGCCGTTGAGCATGACGCGGATGATCGCATCGCCCTGCACCACGGTTTTCGATCCGGCGAGCGGTGGAGCGAGCGTGGCACCTTCACGTCCGGCAATCGGCATGCCGCTGCCGTCGAAGCCGTGGCAGGCGAAGCAGAGGGAGCGGAAGATTTCCTGGCCGCGTTCGAGCTGCTTCTTCTGATCGTTGCTGAACTTGCCCGCGATCTTCGGGTCTTCGACGAGCAACTGCGCACCGATTTCGCGCACTCCAACGCTCGGCGAGGTCATGAGCGTGCTCTGCGCTTCGAGCTTCCAGTTCGGCCAGTTGAAATGGCGGGCGGTGAAGAGTGTTTGCAGCACCACGGTCGGGTCTTTGTCGGCCTTGAGTGCTTTGATGTCGGCGATCAGGCTCGTGTCGTTCTTTTTGAGCAGTGACTCAGCGACGCGAATCGCATTGGCACGGAGTTGTGGATGCTCATCCTTCATCGCGGTGCGCACGATCTCTGGCGTGATGGCATCGAGACCTTCGAGAGTCCACAGCGCCTGCAGACGCGCGAGATGGTTTTCGTTTTTCGCGGCCATTTCGATGAGCGCGGGGACCACGGATTTGTCGCCTTTAACGATGAGCATGCGCTGCGCGGTATCACGCCAGAAGCCGTTCGGGTGCGTGAGATGCGCGCCGAGCTGTGCGGGCGTTTCGCCGATCATTTTCGGCTGT
>JBEBGU010000272.1:0-5834 GCA_040081325.1 Prosthecobacter sp. | reverse complement strand
AGCAGAGAGCGCATGGTCGCGCTGAAACGACGTAGCATAGGCTTTCTAGCCTGTGCCTCACCAATACTTCGGCCAGCGAGCCTCGCGGGTCAGATTGTGATAAAACAGCGCCACCAGCACCAGAATCACCGCGCCGCTCAGCGTCGGAAACAGCGCAAAGTCCCAGCCCGGCTGCATCAGAAACACAATCACCGGATTCGAGCCCGCCGGTGGATGCACCGTGCGAGTGATCATCATCGCCGCGATCGCGCTGCCCACCGCCAAGGCCACGCTCCACCAGTGTGGCCCGCAGAAATGCACGAAGGCCAGTCCGATGACCGTGCTGAGCATGTGACCGACGATCACATTCCGCGGCTGGCTGAACGGAACGTCGGGATAGCCAAAAACGAGCACGCAACTCGCCCCAAACGACCCCAGCACGAGCGCCACATGCAAACTCTGCGCCAGTAATGTGATCACCGCGATGGCAAGAAAGCCGCCGACGAAGGCGAGCGTCACCGCCTTGCCCGCAGCACGAGGAGGAAGAGCAGCAGAGTCGCCACGGAATTTGGTCAGGAGGTTCATGGGCTTTGGGGTGTTGAAGAATGATTGATGCTCAAGAAACTGGCGAGGCTGGCGATGGCCTTTTTTGCCGCGATGCTACGCACAGGCTCCTGCGACAAAAGCTGCAACTTTCGGGCCTCGCGATCTACCTTCACATCCGCGTGGCCGATGAATTGGCCGCGATGCAGCAACGGCAGCGCGTAGTAGCCGCGCACACGCTTCTGCGGCGGCACATAGACCTCCCAGCGATAATGGAAGTCCCACAGCGCCTCCGTCACGCGTCGGTCATAAATGATCGGATCCAGCGGCGCGATGAGTTTGGGCGTGTCGCGAGCTTCGGATGAATCATCAAGCAGCGGATAATCGCTGCGCAGGAGGTGAAAACGTGACTTTGAACCTTCCAAAACAACGGATACGACCTCATCGGCGATCACACGCAGTTCCACAGCCTTCAGCATCGCGAGACGACGCTGACGTAGTTTGAGCAAAGCGAGCCAGCGGGCCGTTTCCTCGCTCGTGGGCACCGGCGCGTTCAAAACCGCCGCAGGCAGCACCTTCTCCGGCAGGTCGTAATACCGGCGGAGGCCATCGCGGCGTGCGATCAGCACCCGACCGTGGAAAAACAGCTTTTGCAGCGTGCTCTTCGCCAGCGTGGTGCTGTCCCACGCATGTTTTTTCGCCTTGCGGGCACTTTCGATGTCCTGCGAGCACAGCGGCCCTTCCTCCGCCATTCGTGCCAGCACTCGCGCCGCCAGCTTTCGCTCCTCTGCGGTCAGTTTGCCGGACCAAGTGCTGTCGCTGCGCTCGCGGGCACGCATGGCACGTTGAAGATGCGGCCAGGCATCCAGCGGCAGCGCCGCGAGGTTGCTCGAATCCGGCAAATGATGCTCGAAGGCCTCGCGCAGCCCTTCGCGATGCACATGACGCATCAAATCCTGCTCGCGATAGCCGCGCACGCGATGCCGCAAGATATGATCCTGCATGCGCCCGCACACATTGATCGGATCGATCTGCACAAACCCCAGATGCCGCAGCGCCGACGCCACATCGGCAAACGCGCTCTCCAGGCCCGTCGCCCGGATCATGAAGCGTCGCGCTTGGGCGGTGGTGAGGCTGATGGGCATTTCGGACTTCATGCTTGCTCGGTCGCTCCATCCTGAAAAGTCGCCAGTTTTTCCTCCAACTGTCTGATTCGGGCTTTCAAGGGCTCCATCGCAGTTTGGACTTCATCGGTGGTGTAGCGCGGTGTGATGAATTTCGGGCAGTTCCAGTCGAAGGAGAGCGCATCAATGACAAAAATGCGCTCCACTTTGGATGCGTGACCTCCGGGTGGCGCGGACTTTTCGACGAGATCGGGATGCTCACGCGCATCGAGCACTTTGGCGTGGCCGAGAATCTTGAGGCGTTCGCGAGCGCCGTAATCCATGAGGAAAAGGCATACGCGATCATTTTGAGAGATGCTGCCGACACTCAGCATCTGGCGATTGCCGCCGTAGTCGGCGAAAAGCAGCTCGTGCGGCCCGCTGACCTTCAAAAAGCCCGCCGGACCGCCGCGATGCTGGATGTAGGGCCAGCCGCTTTCGCTCACCGTCGAGAGGTAAAAGCTGTCGCGGCTCTCGATGAAGGCCTGCTCCTCCAGCGAAAAGGCATCACGCGGCGGTGTTTCTTCAGTCACCGCGTAGCGGCGGCCATAGTAGTGATCCTCCGCGGCCAGCACGGCAGGCGTGAGCAGGGTGTGCATGAATCGTGCGGCCATAAGATGTAAGCGTTGAGGTGAATCAGGCTGCTGGGCGAATCTGACGCGTCCAGTCGAAGAGATGGGAGATCTTGTGCTGATACTCGCGGCATTCCGGGCAGTGGCCATCGGCACGAATCCACTCGGGATGCTCTTGGCGCACCGCGCGGAGCAAGAACGCGGGCAGATCCTGCTCGGCCTCGTCACGGTTGTGATCGGTGGGAGTGTTCATGATTTGAGAAGGTGAGTCGGAGATGAGGTTTCAGGCTTTGCCGCCAAAGGTGACGTGATCATCGAGGTCGAGGTAGTCGAACCATGTGCGCACATCCTCGCGATCACGGCTGAGCGGCGCGATGCGTCCGGCGAAGAACTCCAGCGTCTCGACATCGCCATCCGGGCCTCGCTCGTTATGCCAAGCGCTCCACTGCTGGATCTCCCAGGGCTGCCGTTTCAGCGGTGCATTCTCCGCGATCCATTTCAGCACCTCGCCATCGCCTTTGCCTTCGGCGAGCTGTGCTTTCAAAGCGTCTGGCTCGATGCCGGTGAAGCGAAACCAGTGCTGGTCGATCGGATTGGCGTAGCGGTATTCGCCGGTGGTGCCAGCGAGATCAGCGCGACCTTTGTCGAGGATGCGGGCGAGGATCACGTAACCGCCGAGGCGGACACGAGGACTGCGAGGCGGGCGTTGGGTCAGATTGGGAGCGTTCATGAGGGTTGGGCGGAAAAGTGGATTGATGGAGTGTTGGGGTAATGGATGGGCTCACGCTGCTTTCTGGAGCAGCGCTTCGATCGCGGCTTTGGATTGTGCGCCTCTCGCGGAAGCGATGGGCTGGCCGTTTTTGAAGACGATGAAAGTAGGCACGGAGGTGATGCCATACCGCGCAGCAACGTCGGCGTGAATGCCTGCGTCGATCTTGGCCACGACGGCGCTTCCAACTCGTTCACTGGCAATCAGGTCGATGATCGGAGCTGTCATGCGGCAAGGACCACAGCCCTCGGCATAAAAATCAACGAGCACCGGCTGCGTTGTGCTGCTGAGGGTGGAGTCAAAGGTGGCGGAGGTGAGTTCAGGTGTTTTCATGGCTTGGTTTCGGTTTGGTTGAGATACAGACAAGTCTGTCTCTTTGGAGGCAAAAAAAGGGGGCGGTTTAAGCGGCACAAAGCTTCAATGCGGCTGCCTTTGCAGCCTCCGCAGGCCAGGTGTGGCGGCAGTTTTGTGCTTCGGTGACGGCACCGGAGAAAAGCAGGAACATCGCGTCGCCCAAGGCGCGTGCTTCAGCGGGATCGCGTCGGAACTCCAAAGCCAGGCTCTGCCACAAGACGCGAGACTGCGCCTTGTAGTCACGAATCACGTCCCGCACCTCGCTGGAAGGCTGGGTCATCGATGCGGTGATGGAGAACGGACACCCTCGGAAATCCGAGGTTTTGCAGTATTTGAGCAGCGAATCGAACTTCGCCTTCACCTTGGCCTCGGCAGGACTTGCATCCTTCAGCAGAGCGCTTCCGGCGGCCTCGGATTTCGCCGCTTCGGCCTTCAACCACTCGGCGCAGAGCTTTTCCTTGCTCTTAAACTGCGCGTAGAAGGTCGCCTTCGCCACGCCGGACTTTTCGATGATCTCATTGATGCCCACGAGCTCGTAGCCGCGCTCAGCAAAGAGCTGGGCAGCGGTTTCGAGGATTTGTTGGCGGGCGTCGGACATGGGGTGACTAATAGACAGACCTGTCTGTTTTGTCAAACGTCATTTTGCGGAGGCTCTGTTTCCTCCGTTGCCTGATGCACCCGCCGCGCCTTCATCGCCACGAGCAGCGCCAGCAGGCCGATGATGGCTGCGCTGAAAAATGGTGCACCCGGAACCTGCACGCTGCGTTTGGCATCAATGAAGTGGCTGAAGAGCTGTGTGGCGATCAGCGGCCCGATGATGCCGGAGATGCTCTCCAGGCTGGTGATCGCGCCCTGCATTGTGCCTTGCTCGTCATCGCCGACGGAATTCGATATCAAACTCTGCACCGCAGGCCCCGCGAGCCCGCCAAGCGAGCCGATCAAGATCATGACGTAGATCATCCAGCCACTCGAAGCCAGTCCGTAGCCGATGTAGGCGAAAACGGCCACCGCCAGCCCGATCAAGGCCGTGCGCCAGTCACCCACCTTCGCTGTGACTTTCCCCGTGAGCCACGCAGCCACCACCGCCGCGCATACGCCGACTGCCGCGAGCGACACGCCATTCCACAGCGGTGTCCAGCCATAGCGAAACTCCGTGTAGAGCACCCACACGCTCGGATAAACGGAGTGCGCGATGAAGGAAAGCAGCGCACACATCGCCAGCCACAACACGCGTGGGCGGCTACGCAGGCAATAGATTGCGCCGAACGGATTTGCCCGCTTCCAGTTAATCGCGCGACGGTTTTCCGCTTTCAGCGATTCCGGGAGGATGAACCAGCCGTAGAGCCAATTCGCGGCTGTGAGCGCTGCCGCCGCGTAAAACGGCACCCGCGTGCCCAGTTGCCCCAACGAGCCGCCAATCAGCGGCCCGATGATGAACCCGATGCCAAACGCCGCGCCCATCAGCCCGAAGTTTGCCGCGCGTTTCTCCGGCGGGCTCACATCCGCGATGTAAGCCGTCGCGGCGGAGAAGTTCGCGCCGGTGATTCCCGCGATGATCCTTCCCGCCACAAACCACGCCATCGTCGGCGCAAACGCCAGCAGCAGGTAGTCCAGCGCCAGCCCAAACTGCGAAATCAAGATCACCGGTCGCCTTCCCACCTTGTCCGAAAGGCATCCGAGCAACGGCGCGAACGCAAACTGCATCATCGCATACAACGCACTCAGCCATCCCGCCGCCTGCGAAGCCGCCGCCGTGTCCCCGCCGCTGAACTCTTTGACCAGCTTCGGCAAAATCGGCACGATCAGCCCGATGCCGAGGATATCGAGCGTGAGCGTGATGAGGATGAAGCCCAGCGCGGGCGTGCGTGAAGAAGACATGTCTGGAAACGTAGCACGAGTTTTCCAACTCGTGATTCTTCAATGCTCCACGAGTTGGAAAACTCGTGCTACGGCTCAAAAAGCCGTCCGCGTCGGTTTGGAACCGTTTTTAGATGTTAGCTCGATCCAGTCGATTTCGACCGGTGTGTCCTGCATCGGCACATAAAGGCGCACGATGCCCAGCGGGCCTTCAGCAGGCAGTTCAACGGCTATTTCCTCCCAATCGCCACCTTTCAGGGTGAAATCGACGCGCTGCTCTTTGCTGCCAACACCGCCGGAGAGCCAATCGAAGTGGCTGGAGTCGGCTTTGGCCTTGATGCGGAATTTCGCAGTCGTGGGGCCGCTGTGTTTGGCTGCGGAGAAACCGAGGAAGCACGCAGAGCCGATATTGGTGAGGCGCAGGATGCCGTCTTTGACCGCGGCTTGGCAATCGCGGGCCTTCCAGCCTTGCAGCGCGGGGACCGCGTCGTCCTTGCCTTTTGTGGGCGCTTTGGCTTTGCCCTTCGGCTGCTGCTTGCCTTCGAGTTCGGGGCGATACTTCGCCGGATCAAATGCCGGGTTTGGCACCGGCACCAC
>JBEBGU010000271.1:0-5841 GCA_040081325.1 Prosthecobacter sp. | reverse complement strand
AAAGATTGCTGCGGCTTCGCATCGGCACGCGGCGGGCCTTTGATGAAGGTCCATTCGTTCGGCTGGAGTTCCTCGGGCTTCTTATAAGGCGCGCTCTTGCCTTTCGAGGTCCGGTTCATGAGCTGCATCTTGCCATTGAAGAGGAAGAACCAGCGGCCTGTGATGGCATCATCGAGTCGAGGCAGCAGCGCGTCGTTCTTGAAAAGACCGGGTGAGACTTCTCTCCATTTCGTTACATCAATCGGGTCACTACCTTCCAATGTCGCCCCGTGTCCATCGAGTGTGATCGGTTTCCCCGGTTCGCCTTTCTTGCCGTAAAAACCCGCATAGTCGCGATAGACCTTTGGTTCGAGATGGATCGTGTCGCCGGGCTGCGCAGCCTTGATGGCAGCATGGATTGTCGGCACATCTTTGCCGACGTGAATGTCACGGGCATAAATTCGCACCGCAGAGATGAGGAGAAAACAGAGATGAAGTTTCATTCGAGCGGGTGGATGGGGCCGAGGATGCGCTCTCGATCCATACGCAGCTCGACTTCGACCTTGTCGCCATCGCCTTTGCGACCCCGTATCTTCTTCGGCACGGGAAGGAACGTCTTTTTCCTTTTCGAGTCCTTCCAGATTGTCGTCTTCCATGTCCTGCCATCGACGGTGGCGATGACGGGTGTCATGCCCCAGGAACTGGTGACGGGAGGCGAGATGCGTTTGGGCAATGCAACGAAGGTCCAGCCACCCTTGCCTTCCGTGGTGAAGAGCGTGCCTGTGTAGCGGTGAACTTCATCGAATGGGTCGCGCTTAGGTTTCATGGATTCGTGTAGCTTCGATTGGCAATCCAATCTACGTCAGCCCACGAATCGGCGAGCCCATGTAAAGAGTGTGGGGGCGGCCGGTGAAGTCTTTCCAGATCGTCTCGCGCGGCAGGCCGAGCGCTTCGTACATCGTGGCGGCGAGGTTCTCGGGGGTCTGGGCGTCACTGGCGGGATAACCACCGTTCTTGTCGCTGCTGCCGATGACGCGGCCACCCTGGATGCCGCCACCGGCGATGAGTAGGCTCTGCACATGGCCCCAGTGATCGCGGCCAGGCAGGGCTACGGCGCTGAGTTTGGAAATTTTCGGGGTGCGGCCAAACTCGCTGCCCATAACGACGAGGGTGTCTTTCAGCAAACCGCTGGCGTCGAGATCTTCGATCAGCGCGCTGACGGCCTGATCCATCGGCGGCAGGAGGAAGTTCTTCAGGTTCGGAAAGGCGGATTGATGGGTGTCCCAGGTTTCACTGTTGCCCAGGTTCACTTGCACGAGACGCACACCGCTTTCCACCAGACGCCGCGCCATGAGCAGGGACCAGCCGTAGCTGTGCCGGCCATAGCGGTCGAGCTGCTTTGGGGACACCTTGTCCAGGGCAAAGGCGTCATGCACACGGGCATTGCCCATCAGAGAAATGGCGGCCTCACGGGTGGCATCAAACTGCACATCACCGGCGATCTTGGTGAGGTCATCTGTCTGCTGCTCCAGGGAATTGCGGAGCGATACACGATCCATCACACGATCCAAAGTGAGCCCCTGAGGCAGGGACAGATGCGGTGCCTGGAAACGCATGCTCGCATCCTTTTCAAAGCCGCGTTCATGATGAAACAGATACTGCGGGAAGGCTCCATAGTGATTCGGGTGATAGGGCGACATCTCCAGGAACCACGGATCATGCTGCGAGCCAAGCGTGCCGCCGAACTGCCCAGCGAGTGTTCTTCCGGTGCGATGCACGAGCTTGTCAGGCAGCACAATCGCCGGAGGCAGGTTGTTGGTGTGCGGCAGCAGCGCCGTCGCCAGCGCGGCCATGGAGGGATGATCTGACTTCTTCGGTTTGCCGGGATCAAAGCCGATGGGCACGTCTGTGCGACCCGTGAGCATGATGTGATGTCCCTGCGAGTGATCGCTGTTGCCATGCGTGAGCGAGCGCACGAGCGACCACTTGTCCGAGATTCGCGCGAGGTTTGGCAGATGCTCGCAGATGTGCGTGCCTGGCGTGCGCGTGCGGATCGGTTTGAACTCGCCGCGAATCTCCATCGGCGCGTCAGGCTTCAAGTCGAAGCTCTCATGCTGCGCGAGTCCGCCAGAGAGGAAGATGTAGATCACCGACTTTGCGCGCGGCTGTCGTGCGGCGGGTGCCGAGAGCGCCTGAAGCTCGGTCAGATGATTCATGCCGAGTCCGAGCAAACCAATCGCGCCCGCCTGAATCATTTCACGGCGGGTGTGCAGGTGCGATGGATGCAGCGGCGACATGCGGACGATACGAGGACTCTGTGTGGACTCTTGCTCTGTCTAGACCAGCTCAGGCATCGCCTGCCAGCCATCCACGAGGTATTGCGGGCGGCCGGAGAGATCGTTGAGCGTGGCCTTGTGCGGGTCGATGCCCATGAACTGATAGAGCGAGGCAAAGACCTCGCCGAAATGTACGCCGCGCTCCGTGGGTTCGCCGCCGAGACGATCTGTGGCACCGATTACTTGTCCGGTTTTGAAACCACCGCCGGCGAGCAGCGCACCGCCGACACGCGGCCAGTGATCACGACCACCATCTTTGTTCACCGTCGGCGTGCGACCAAACTCACCCCAGGCCACGACGGCCACATCTTTGTCCAGACCGCGATCATGCAGATCCTGCACCAGCGCGCTCATGCCTTGATCAAAGAGCGGCAGATGACGCAGCAATTGCGGGTAGTTGCTGTCATGGAAATCCCAGCGACCAAAGTTCAGCGTGACCACGCGCGCTCCGGCCTCGACGAGACGACGCGCCATGAGGAAGTGCTCCAGGTTCAGCGGCGCGCCATCGCCGTAGTTTTTCGGATCTCCTTTGCCATAGCGCTCACGCATCTTGGGCGACTCTTTGCTGATATCGAGAGCGTCGAGCAGTTTGCTGGAGGTCAGCACATTGAAGGCCTGCTGATTGAATGCGTCCATGCCCTCGATCAAACCTGAGTGATCCATGTCGCGGCGAAATTTGTCGAAGCCCGTGAGCAAGGTGCGACGGTCATCCATGCGGCTCATGGATATGTTGTTCAGCTTCAAATCCTCGATTCCTGCTCCATTCGGACGGAAGGCAGAATGCGAAGCTCCGAGATAACCTGGATGTCCCGGCGATCCGTATGGTGGATGCCCGGCTTTGGGTGCCAGCCCGATAAACGCAGGCAGCGCAGGATCACCCTGACCCTTCAGTCGAGACACCACAGCCCCGAGCGATGGCGCGTCTGAAGCTCGGCCCGTGGGTGCTCCGCCACCATTGGGCGGCGGTGGACGACCTGTGTAGCAGATGAAGGAATCATGCGCCCCGTTGGGCGAGCCATACATGCTGCGGATCGGCACCAGCTTGTCCATCATCTTCGCGAGACGCGGTGCATGTTCAGAGATCTGAATGCCCGGCACATTTGTCGAGATCGGCTTGTAGGGGCCGCGAATTTCCAGCGGCGCATCCATCTTCAAATCCCACATGTCCTGATGCGGCGGCGCACCACAGAGGTAGATCATGATGATCGACTTGAAACTGCGTCCTGTCTTCGCCTCCGCCTCAGCTTTCAAAAGATCGGGCAGTGACAACCCGCCCATCGCCAGACCACCGACACGCAGAAAATCACGGCGGGAGAAACCGTCGCAAAATTTACCGTGTGTGTTGCCGGAGAGTGTGAGCATGGTCGCAAACTACGCCCAAATCTGATGGCATCTTTCGCGATGCGTTGATTCAGAAATCTGACGAACACCACCTCACTTTAAAAGATAAAGAGAGGTGGCCCGAGACGGATTCGAACCGCCGACACGGGGATCTTCAATCCCCTGCTCTACCAACTGAGCTATCGGGCCGTACCCGCCAGTTCTGGCGGGCCGCGATAGTGGCAAAGGCTGGTGAAGTGCGCAACGGGTTTTTCACGCTTTCACGAGATCATTTTCAAATAGCCAGCGGGATGCTCGGATACAGACGCACGAGAACGCATAAGAGACTGTCGTGAATGAGTGATTGAGCGGTCTTTGAAAGCGCGTCAGGCAGCGTGCCTTTCTCGACGCCTTCCTTCCACAAGCGATCCACGCCATCCGAATGTTCGTCGATCACTTCAGTGATGACTTGATTCCAATGGGCTGGCTCAGCGCTCTCCTGCCACTCGCCACGGCCACGACCAAAGTGGGCAACGGCGAGGTAAGTGAGCATGGCGAGACGTACCTGCTCACGGAAATGCTCACGCGACCAGTGCAGGCGATGATCACTGCCACGAACGAGGTTGTAGCTCTTGATCAACGCATACGCGCCGATGCCTGCGGCGATGCCACCGACAAGCGCGCCGCCACCAAAGGTCATGCCACCCATTTTGAGATCGGCAATGAGGCCGCCCATGGCTCCACCGGCGACACTGCCGACGACGCTCCAAATGGCCTCGGGCACCTGCTGCGGGGTGTGGAATTTTTCACGGGTTAGCGTGCCTAAAGCGCGCGCGGCTTCACCTTCGAGTCCATGCAGCTCGATCAGCCGATTCGTGGTGGCAACGATGCGATCAGCGAGGCGATTCGCGAGCTTCTCACGCGCTTCTTGATACTCTTTGTTGAGTTCATTGCGACCAATGCCGACACGCTCAAGCAAGGTCTCCGTGCGAACCTCTGCGCCATCGACAACGGCAGCGGTGAGTAGCTCAGAGAGGACGCGACTCGAACGGCGAAAGATGTCCACATTGCGCTGATGCCAGGCACGCTTGAGTTGCTTGAAGGGTTCGGCTTTAGCCTCACTCATCAAAGGCGCTAGCACCTCCATGAGACGCTCTTCCTGCACCCAGCAACGAGCAAAGGCATCGAGCCGCAAGACATCGCGCACGAAGGGATAGACGCTCAGATGATCACGCCAGGCAGTGGTTTCAGAGTCCTCGATGGCAGGGTCTTGTGCTGGTCCGGTTTGATTGAGAAGGACAAGCACCGGCTTGCCGACCCAGCCGAGAATTTCCATCTCAGGCGTGATGTAGGCGGCGACTTCTGGCGGCTCGGTCGCATTGACGAGATAGAGGACGACATCGGCATCATCGCGGACATTTTTTAAAGCCTGCTGACTGCACCAAAGAGGCTTGTCCGTGAGTCGATCCCAGGTCTGCGAGAGGAACCAAAATACGGGATTCTTTTCACGACGCAGACGCTTCAGAAGGCGCGCGCTGTCGCCAAACCCTGGCGTGTCCCAGAGGCGCAGCATGCGCGCATCCTGCTCCAGCAGCGTGTAGGATTCGTTGAAAAGAGTGACGTGTGCGGCATCGCGGACTTCACCGACATCCCGCCGCAGAAGCGTGCGTGCCAGAGTGGTCTTTCCCGCATTCGTATGCGAGATGAGACTGAATGTGACGATGTCCGTGGCTGGCGGTGTGATGCCCGGGGGTGGTGGCATGGTGGGAGTTTAAGCAGGCAATGCGCGGTGCAAAGGGGGAAGATGAATGACGAAGTCAGACTCGAACGTTTATCGGAACAGCGAAAGTCCGCCTCCGATAAGAGATGCGATCAGAATGAATGCGAGTGACAACCAAAGCCAAAGACTATGCAGGCGCTCGTACCTTTCACGTGATTCACGGTCCATCGGAGACTCTCCGACACGCGAGCTTTCAGAGATCTTTTCCTGCCCCCAATGCAGCAAGCTAAGCATGTCCATGACAAAGTCGCCGATGCCGACCAAAACACGCAAGAGTATGGTGATGATTTCAGTCATTCGCCATTCTGATTCCGTCATTTAAACACCGCCTCGCAGCGATGATGATCTCACTCGCTGCGCCTTGCAGCATCTCGGTCCAGAGCTTTTCTCGACCAGCCAGTTTCTCAGGAGACCAGCGGTTGCCGA
>JBEBGU010000270.1:0-5844 GCA_040081325.1 Prosthecobacter sp. | reverse complement strand
CAGCGTCACTGTGCAGGCGACGCCTTCCGCGAACTACAATTTCGTGAACTGGACGGAAAACGGCGTGCCGGTGAGCGCCAGCGCGAGCTACACCTTCACCGCTGCGGGAGACCGTGATCTCGTCGCGAACTTCACGTCATCCGCCACCAATCTCGGCATCGTTTTTTCCCAGCCGCCGACAACTTCCGGCACGCTGCTGCTCTCCTCATATCTCGCGCCGGATGGGAACGTGGACGGCATGGAGTATCGCTTCGAAAAATTCACACTGGCCACCACCACGAGCATCTCGCATCTGCGCTGGCGCGGGGGCTTCATCGGCAACAACGCGGCCTCCAATCCGGTGGTGGAGTTCAACATCAAAATCTACGGCTCCACGGCCAACGGCTTCTATCCCGATCTCGCGAACCCGCATCTCAAGAAATACACCGTCACCGGCAACGCGAACCAAACCGCCGCCGATCTGGTCGGCGGTGTGCAGATGTTTGATTACTCGGTCACACTGCCGACTTCGTTTGTCGCCACGGCAGGCACTGGTTACTGGATTCAAATTGAAGCTTCGCAATACGGCTACCCGCTCACCTGGGGCCACGCCACCGGCGCGGGCGGCAACAACGCGCACTATCGCAGGCTCGGGAACAGCTACTACAGCGGCACGGGCGATCTCGCGCTCACGCTCTCGGCGGATGTCCCCACCAGCTATGCCATCGCTGCCACATCGTCTTCAGTGAATGGCGGCAGCGTCAACGGTACGGGCACCTTCGCGCTCGATGCCGTGGTAAACCTCTCCGCCACGGCGAAAACAGGCTACGCATTCGTGAACTGGACCGAAAGCGGCACGGTCGTGAGTTCATCCGTGCTGTATTCCTTTCCAGCGGCGGCGCATCGCACACTCATCGCGAATTTTCAGCCTTCGTATCAGCTCACGCTCACCAGTTCATCCATCACAATGGGCACCGTCGCAGGCGCGGGTACTTTCATCATCGGCAGCAACGTCACCACCACGGCGGCAGCCAAGCCAGGCTATGTTTTCCTCAACTGGACCGAGGCGGGCAACATCGTCAGCACCACGCCCGCCTACACCTTCACGCTGCTGAATCAGCGCACGCTGCTGGCGAACTTCGCCGCCGGTTTCACCGTCACGACGACTCCATCCTTTGCACCCGGCGGCAGTGTGAGCGGCGGTGGCGGCTATGCCACGGGCGGCGTGGTCACGCTGCTCGCGACACCTGCGGCGGGGTATCAATTCACCGGTTGGACCGAAGGCGGCATCGTTGTGAGTAGCAGCCGCAGTTTCTCCTTCAACGCGGCGGCGAATCGCACACTCGTGGCGAATTTCGTGCCCGTCGTCGGCGTCGCGAGCGGCACGCCGGGTGCCATCGGGTTTGCATGGCCCGCATCGGCCAGCGGCTGGGTTTTGCAGGAGAGCGCCGATCTCAGCGCCGCGAGTTGGACGACTTCGACACTGCCGATCACCACCAGCGGCGGGCAAAACCAAGTCGCCATCCCGAGCCCCACAGGCTGCCTGTTCTTCCGTCTCTCCCATCCATGAAAGCGACACTCGACGACTCTTCTATTGGCCAACACGATGAAGCAACGCGCCTCTTCGTTCTCTCCTCACTCGGAGATGCAAATGCGGCAAACGAGCTTTACTCGCGCTGCGTGCCTCCATTACGCGCCTGGCTCGCTGCGAGAGTTGGTTATGCGATGGCAGAAGACGTCGCACATGATGCACTCGTGCTGGCATTTCAAAAGAGCGGCACCTTCCGCGCGGGGGCGACATTTGGGCCGTGGCTAAGGACCCTCGCCTGGAATCTTGCGCTAAAAATGATACGGGGCGAAGAGCGCCGACACTCGCGTGAGACGGAGTACTTTAATGTCGAGCGACTTCATACGGTCCCGATCACCGGATCAGACGAGCGTCGGCGCACGGCCCTTGATGCCTGCATTGCAACGTTGCCTGCTGGACAGTTTCAATTGATCCGCTCTCGTTATTTCGAAGAAAAGACCTGTGATGAAATCGCCGCACAACAGGGGCGCAAGCGTGTCGCCGTGGCTGTGAATCTCCATCGCATCTGCAAAGGACTCCGCATGGAGATCGAGAGTATCATGCAATCGCCTGATCCGGTGATCGAGGATGTTCCGCCGCGGGCGGATCGACCCTCTGGATTGTCTGCAGCATCCGGTGTGAAAAAACTCATCGCAGGCGTTTTTGTCCTGCTATGCGCCTTGGGTTCCCATGCAGGCATCATCTACCAGCTTCCGCCCAGCGCAGGTGGTGGCGGGCATGTCTCAGCCAGCTACACGGTGAATGGCAGCAATCTCGATGAGTTCGTCTGGGACTCCTTCAGCGTGCCCGCAACGCAGACGCTGCGTGAGATCCAGTGGCGCGGCACATCGCTTCCCGCGTCGCACACGGAGTTTGTCATCAGCATCAACACCATCGCATTGCCGGGTGGCACCGTCTGGCATGTCGCGGGTAATGCACATGAGACACCGGTGGGGGCGACTGGCTATTCGGACTTCCGCTTCACGCTTCCGGCGGGCTTTGTGATGACCGGCGGGCAGACGTATTGGATGCAAATCTACGCCGTGCAGAGTGAGCTGCCGCCGAACTGGCGCTGGAGCGCAGGCACAGGTGGCAATGGCACACACTTTGCCCAAGTGCCCGCTGTGACGGGCGACTACAACTATGTGAACCGCGCTGGTGATAGCGCCTTCACTTTGCTGAATGCCGCGACCGAGCCTGTCACGATCACGGTCGCTCGGATGCCTGCGGCGGGCGGCAGCGTCACCGGCGGAGGCACCTTCAATCCTGGTGACAACGTGACGGTGAACGCGACTGCGGCCAATGGCCGCACCTTCATCAACTGGACCGAGGCAGGCGTCGTGGTCAGTGCGAGTGCCAGCTTCACCTTTGCTGCGGACGGAAACAAAACACTGACGGCGAATTTCTCCGGGCCTAACACGGGGCCTTACATGATCACTGCTGTCGCGAATCCTTCTGTGTATGGGAACGTCGGCGGTGCGGGCACGGTGAACGCGGGCGACATTCGTGAACTCGATATTTCAGCCGCCGATGGCTTGTGGTTCGTCGGCTGGACGGAGAATGGCGACCTCGTGAACCTCCCCTACAACGCTGACAACCAGGTGTATGAAGTCACCGCCACAGCGGATCGCCAACTCGTCGCTAACTTCGCCTACATTAATACCACGAGCTTCATCAACGGCGTTGTCTCTCCCGCCTCCTCGGGTTCGGTCGTGATCGCGGGCACGGCAGGCCTTTCTGGCAAGAGCTACCTGGGGGGCACGCAGATCACGCTCAATGCCACGCCGTTTCCAGGTTATCACTTCGCGTATTGGAAGCAGGGCGCAGGCCTCGGCGACCTCAGCGGCGTGCCGCATGTGGTGGGCACCGCCAGCCCCTCGCTCAAACACATGGTCTGCTATGGCACGACGATCACGGCTCACTTTGAAAAGAACTTCCCCACGCTCTACACCAGCTCCTTCCCCGTTGGTAGTGGCACCATCACCGGCGGCGGCACCTACGCGCACGGCTCGAGCGTGACCGTCAACGCCGTGCCCGCCGTGGGCTATGTGTTTTCAAGATGGAGGCAGGGTGCCACCGTGCTGAGCACTGCCCCAAGCTATGAGTATGCGGTCACGAACGACACCACTCTCACGGCGGATTTTATCGCGACGAATCGCACCATCACCGCCAGTGCAGCCCCCTTGGCTGGTGGAAGCGTGACGGGTGCTGGCGTGGTTGGAAATGGAGCCAGCGTCACGCTCACGGCGGCTCCTTCCCCCGGCCATGTGTTTAGCAACTGGACGCTCGGTGGTGGCCCTGCTGGCAGCACGAATCCCGTCACGTTCACCGCCAGTGCAGACTACGCATTCGTGGCGAACTTCATTGCGTTGCCAGTCGTCAGCATCGCGCCGCCAGTCGCAGGCACCTTCAGTTTCTCGTGGCCCGATAACGCGACTGGCTGGGTCTTGCAGGAGAGCCCCGATCTCAGCCCCGCGAGCTGGGTGAACTCCATCTTGCCCATCACCACCAGCGGCGGGCAAAACCAAGTCTCCATCCCGAACCCTACAGGCAGTCTGTTTTTCCGCCTCGCCCATCCATGAAACTAACAAATATTCAGACACTGTTGGCTTTGGCTGCGATCCATCTCTCGATGGCCGTTGCAGGCCACGCTGCGGGTGTGCCCGGCCAGGGAACGTGGGAGTCCACGCTGCTCGGGCGTGACATCAACCGCAACCCGGTGGCTGCCACGAGCGCGGCTGCAATCTACCTGTATGACACCACGCTGAATGTCACCTGGCTTCGCAATGCGGACTTCTACGCAACCCCGTTTGCGGATTGGACCGCAGCCGATGACTGGTCTGCCAATCTGGTGACAGGCGCAGGTGGCACAGCCGTCTCGGACTGGCGCCTGCCAGGCATGTTGGTGGCCAATCCGGGCGGCCCCATCGGCACCCTCACTTACGACGGCAGCTCGCCGCAGGGTTACAACGTGCCGGGCAGTTCCAGCGAGATGGCCCATCTCTTTTATGTCACGCTGGGCAATCTCTCCAGCCGCTACACCAATGGGACAACTCGCACGGTGGGAGCCGGCCTTACCAATACGGGCAGCTTCCAGAATCTGCGGTCCTACCCATACTGGATTGGCACGAGTCGCGGCATTGTCCTCGGCGGTGCCGATGTCTATTGGGAATTCGACACTCGGGATGGACTCCAATGGTATAGCCATGAGAACGGTTCGTTCCAGGCCATGGCCGTGCGCGCCGGTGATGTCGCGCCCGCCGGTGTGATCTACAATCAGTCTCCGGCGGCGGGAAACACGGCCTACATTTCCTCCACCGACGTCAACGGCGGCAGCAACCTTGAGTCGTTCGTGATCGAATCGTTCACTTCACCGACGACACAAACGCTGCGTGAGATCCAATGGCGCGGCACGCGCACCATCGCGGTGCCGGTGGATTTCAAAATCAGCATCAGCACCAGCCTCACCAGTCCCGGCACCGTGTGGCACACCAACAGCGCCGCCAGCGAGACGCCCACCGGCACGCCCGGTGTCTATGATTACAAGTTCACCCTGCCAGCGGGCTTGGTGCTCACAGGGGGGCAGAGTTACAATCTGCAAATCATCGGGCTCGTGAACAATTACTCGCCTTACACGGGGGCTTACTGGGCGTGGAGCGTTGGCACGGGTGGCAACAACATTCATCTCACCCAAGTTCCGGCGGTCACGGGCGACTTCCGTATCGCGTCGGTCGCTGGCGATGCCGCCTTCACTCTGCGCCATGCAGCCACCGTGCCCGTCACCATCGCGGTGCAAGCCCTGCCTGCGGCGGGTGGCGCGGCGACGGGCGGCGGCACATTCAATCCCGGCGACAGTGTGACCGTGACGGCGACGCCAACGGTGGGACGCGCCTTCATCAACTGGACAGAAAACGGCGTCGTCGTCAGCGCGAGTGCTAGCTACACTTTCGCCGCAGATGGCAGCAAGACGCTGAGCGCCAACTTCACCGGGCCAAACACCGGACCTTATGTCATCACCGCCTCCGCTGTCCCGAACGGCACCGGCAGCGTGGGTGGCGCGGGGACGTTCACCGCAGGCGAAATCGTCAGCCTCGATGCCTCGCCGCAGGAACCTTATCCGTTCGTGAGCTGGACGGAAAACGGCAACGTCGTGAGCACGAGCCTGACCTATGATTTCCCCGCGACCGCCAACCGCAATCTCCAGGCGAACTTCACCATCGCTGGCGGCAGTATCGCCGTCGTCGGCACGCCCGTGCCGGCCAATGGAGGCACCGTGGCGGTCGTCGGCAGCCCCGGTG
>JBEBGU010000269.1:0-5850 GCA_040081325.1 Prosthecobacter sp. | reverse complement strand
ATCGACACCGATGCCGATGATCACGAGCCCCTTCGAGGCATACTTCTGATGGAGTCGTGCCATCGCAGAAAAGGAGGCTTTGCACGGCGCGCACCATGAGGCCCAGAAATCGACGAGCACGACTTTGCCCGAGGTCTTTGGCAGCGAGGCTCCAGGCAGCAGGCTGCTGAGAGCAGGCAGAGCCGCGCCGACTTTAGGTTCTGCGGCTGTCGCAGCAGAAAGGCTGAGACAAGTGATGGCGAGGAGAAGGATTTTTTTCATGGTGTGGTGGTGTTTTGGAGAATCAAATCAGGCGGCTTGGACTTGGAATTTGCGGAACTCGGGGGTGACATGCGGGCCATGCTCATCCTGCGCGCAGGCCTCGACACCGGGAGCGCGGCCTGCGAATAGAAGGCCCTCACGCAATCCAAGAATGAAGACACAGGTGGAGTAGATGCCAGCCAGCAGACAGCTCGGCGCGATCACGGTGACAGCGCGCAATCCGTGCCGCACGGGCCAGCCGGTGCGGCGGTCGAGGATGTGACCATAGCGTACGCCGTTGTGCTCAAAGCGGCGTGCGTAATCGCCCGAGGCGCACACCGCATAACCAGAGACGGCCAGTCCACCGACGCACTGATCGGTCTTGATGCCATCCTGAATGCCGACATGCCAAAAGGGATGCACGCCATTGCCACCGATGGCGAAGATGTCGCGACCGAGGTCCACGAGGATGTCCTGGATGCCGTGCTTCTTCGCGATGGCGATGATCTGATCCACGGCGTACTCCTTGCCAAAGCCGCCGAAGTCGAACCCCATGCCTTCGCGAGACAGGAAGACTTTCCCCGGCTTGCGATGCACGTCGTTCCAGTTGGAAAGAGCCAGCGCTCCGGCAATCTCGTCAGCGCTCGGTAGGCGTTCATGCACGACCTTCCAGTCCCACACCTTGGTGAGCGGAAGCGTCGCCGCATCAAGGACACCGTCGGTCAGACGATGCATGGCATCCGCGAGATCGAGCATCTTCTCCATCTCCTGGTCCACGGGCACCCATTCTTTGCCTGCAGCCTGATTGATTTTGGACAGCATCGAGTCTGGCTTGAAGCGGGAAAACTTTGCCTCAAAAGCACTCAGCCAGCCAAGTGCGTCTGCCACGAATTGCAGCGCAGCCTTGTTGTCCGTACAGCGGAGCTGGATGGCGCAGTCCGTGCCCAGTGCGCGAAAAGCCACGCGCCGCACGCCGCGTGGATCAGGCTCGATGGGGATCTGGGGGACGGGCTTTGACATGGCGCAGGTTCAGAATTGGAAATTGAGGCCGAGGGTCCACATGTTGGCCGTTGGGTAAGCGGCAGCAGGCGACTGCTTGCCGCCGATGCCAGTCATGTCGTAGTGCTCGTAGGCGATAGAGGCGGCGATGTTTTCCGTGAAGCGGTAGCGGGCTTTCAAACCAAGACTCATCGATGCCATGGAGGACAGGCGATAGTCCGCAGAGTAGTTCGGCCCACTGCCGTCGGGACGATTCTGCGGCGTGCCGACATTCACCTCATTGAGTGAGTTATGGAAGAAGTCCGCCGCACTCTGCTGGTAGTAGCGGAAGAAGGGAGTGATCTCCAATTTGCCAAACAAACTCTGCCGCCACTCCAGTTGTAGGCTCTGGGAGAAGACGCCGTAGTCATCCTGCGAAAGCCGAACAACGGCATCCAGCGCCGAGTTCGTCTTTTCAAAGTAGTGCGTGCCCTGGAGTTGCAGCACACCACGCAGACGACTGGTGGGGCGGTTTTCACGATAGATGCTGGTTACCGGGAAGCCACCCACAAGCTCATCGCGCTGGATGACCTTGTACTGATCATTCAAGTAGCCTTCCGCATACCCCAAAGTCAGGCTCGCACTCAGAACGGTGTTTTTGTCCAAAAGCTGGGACAGTCCGAAGAAGAGATCATAGCTTTTTTTATTCTGATCATCGGTGCCTCTCACGACGATCGTGTCATTGAGGTAGTTTGCCCCAAAAGACACCGTCGTGTTCTTCTGATTCAGCTCCCACTTATCGCTCAGCGAGATGCCCTGGGAAAGGTAGTCGCTCTCACGGCTGTGTGATAGCTCCAGCTCCACACGATGATCGCCGATCTGCTGAGAAAGCGCCGCCAGTACGCCCTGGCGCACGTCATCAATGTCCGTCAGGAATGGCTGTTTAGTGCCAGGCAGGGCTTTCTGCTGATTCTCGGGTAAAGCTCCGTTGGGGGTGGAGCCAGCGATGGCATCCCGTAGCAGTTGAAACCGGAAACTCGTCTCCTCAGACAGGAACATCTCTCCCCGGTAATAGTAGGACTCGACGAACATGCGCCCTCCCGACTCATCATAGGTCTGGTAGCTCGTATCAAACTTGAACGCCTCCGCTGCAGAGACAGATAAGCCCGGCAGGAGGAATGGGGCTACGGCAAATGGCTTCTTCATTCCAGGCTTCTTGAAGAAAGAAGCCAAGGTTGATTGAGCGGATGGTGGGGTGGAGGCGAGCATGATTATTTTTGGATAAACAGAATGTTCTAGGGGGACTCCACGAGCTTGGCAATATCTCGACTGCTGAAGGCTTCAGCAATCACCTTGCCATCCATCAATGCACGCACACCCCAGCCGTGATAACGTGTGCCTGTCGCCTCGACGCGCTTGTAGCTCGCACGTCGCCCGCTGCTCACGCGCTCCGCGTGCTCTCTCACATAGGAGAAGGCCACTTCTTTGGTTTTAAATTCCAAAGCTTTGCCTGGCTGCATCTCGATGACCTCGCTGCCTTTCACATGCTCGACGACTTCATCGGCCTTCAGATCATCCGCAAAGAAGTGCCACTCAATCGTGACCTGAGCGGGTTGGGTGAGTGACATGGAGGAGGCGTTGATCTCCAGCCAGCGGATGTGTTCCTCAGCGCTGTCTTTTCCAGAGTGCGGCTTATGCCGTCCCTTCATGTCCACGCTGAGCAAAATGCTGTTGGAGGCAAATGAGGACACCAAGCTGAACGCCAGCATTATGGCGACACCGACGATCTTGAGACGATGAGAGATTTGGCTGTGTATTGTTTTCATAACTGAATGTGAGTGGGTGGAAGGTTCAGATGGCGACCTGGCCGATGGCCATGTGCTCTTCATGCTTCACGCGGACGCATGCTGGCTTGCAGACGAGCCAGCGATAAAGCACCGGCAGCAGGAAGAGCGTGAGGAAGGTACTGCTGACGATCCCGCCAATGACCACGGTGGCGAGCGGGCGCTGAACTTCGGCTCCGGCACCTTCGCTGATAGCCATGGGGATGAAGCCGAGGCTGGCGACGAGAGCGGTCATGAGCACGGGGCGCAGACGTTGAAGGCTGCCTTCGGTGACGGCTTGCTCGGCATTGCGGCCTTCATTCCGCAGTTGGTTGAAGCAACTGATGAGCACTACGCCATTCAGCACTGCCACGCCGCACAGCGCGATGAAGCCGATGGCGGCGCTGATGCTGAAGGGCAGGCCGCGCATCCAGAGCGCGAGCACGCCACCGGTGATGGCGAGCGGGATGCCGGTGTAGATGATGAGCGTCTGCGTGACACTTTTGAAAGTGGCGTGGATGAGCACAAAGATGAGCACGAGGGCGAGCGGCACCACGACCATCAGTCGTGCACGAGCTTCCTGGAGATGCTCGAACTGCCCGCCGAAATCGACGCGATAGCCTTCCGGTAACTGCACGCTGGCGGCGATCTTCTCACGCGCGGCGGTGACATAGGCTTCGGAGTCTGTGCCTCCCGCGAGATCGACATTGAGGCCGACACGACGATGTCCATCTTCGCGGCCAATAGCATCGACCTGCGGTACTTCGACGAAGTCAGCCAGACGACCGAGAGCGATGAGCGATCCGTCCTGCGTGCGGACGGGCAGGGCTTTCATGACTTCGGGGTTGTTGCGCAGGTTTTCGGGCAACCGCACGACGATGGCGCGGCGGCGGTTGTTCTCGACCAACATGCCTGCGGTGTGTCCGGCCATTGCTGTCGTGATGGCGGCATTCACTTCGGAGGCTTCGACGTTGAATTTCAGCATCGAGGCGCGGTCCACGCGGATTTCGAGCACGGGCACGCGGCCCTGGCTTTCAAACTCGGCATTGTCGGTGCCAGCGATGCCTTCGAGGATCTCCTTCACCTGGCCGGCGACCTTTTCCATCGTGTCGTAGTCATCGCCAAAGATCCGCACGGCGAGGTCGGCACGGGAACCTTCGAGCATCTCGTTGAAGCGCATCTGGATCGGCTGCGCGAAGTCGTAGTCCTGCTCGGGCACTTCCTTGGCGAGTTCATCGCGCACGAGTTCAGCCAAGCGATCACGGCTGACAGGCTTGCCGTTTTCTTTGCGCCATTCGGACTGTGGTTTGTAGAAAACGTAGAGGTCGTATTCGCCAGGAGACATGGGATCAGTTGCCACTTCGCTGGTGCCGACTCGGGCAAAGGTTCGTGTCACTTCCGGCACTTTATCGATTAGATACTTCTGCGTCTTGATGCAGCGATTCAGCGAAGTCTTCAGGCTGGTGTTCGCTGGCTGATACACCATCGCGGTCCAGGAACCCTCATCCAGTGTCGGCACGAACTCCTGCTTGAGCTTCGTGAACACAAGCACAGTGACAACGAGCAGCGCCACGACTCCACCAACCACGCCCCAGCGTGTTTTCCACGCGATGCGGAGTGATGGCGCATAAGCCGCCTTCGACCAGCGCATGAGGAAGTTGTCCTTCTCACTGATGTTGCCAGTCAGCAGCAGTGAGCAAAGCGCGGGCATGAGGGTTAGTGCGAGCACCAGCGCACCACCGAGAGCCAGCATGACGGTGATCGCCATGGGGTGGAACATTTTCCCTTCGATGCCGGTGAGCGCGAGGATGGGCAGATAGACGAGCGTGATAATGAGCACGCCGAAGAACATCGGGCTGCCAACTTGCTCGCCTGCTTCATGCACGGCCTGCAGGCGCTCTTTCGCGGTGAGTTTGCGACCGAGTTCATGCTGACGCTCGCCGAGCACACGGACGATGTTTTCCACCATCACGACGGCGCCGTCGATGATGAGACCGAAGTCCACCGCGCCGAGTGACATGAGGTTTCCCGACACGCCGCCAAACTTCATGCCGATGAGGGCAAAAAGGAACGACAGCGGAATGGCGAGCGCCACGATGAGGGCCGCACGCCAGTTGCCCAACAGCAAGAGCAGAACCGCGACGACCAGCACAGCTCCTTCGAAGAGGTTGTGCTTCACGGTGTCGATCGTGCGGTCCACGACCTCGCTGCGGGCATACTGGATGCGGATTTCTAGATCAGCGGGCAGCTTCTTTCCCAGCTCGCTGAGTTTCTCTTCGACGCGCTTGCTGATGATGCGGCTGTTTTCGCCGACGAGCATCATCACGGTGCCGAGAACGGCTTCTTCGCCATTCTCGACCGCGCATCCGGTGCGGACATTGCTGCCGATGCTGACTTCGGCGAGATCCTTCACGCGCAGCGGTTCGATGCCGGCGGCAAACTTCACAGGCAGGTTGGCGATATCTTCCGCGCTAGCCACCTTGCTCACGCCACGGATGAGCACGCGATCATTGCCGCGCTCAATGACGCCACCGCCTGCATTGTCCACGTTCTGACCGATAATCTCAGCGAGTTCTCCAAACGTCATGCCCGCGTTCGTGAGAGAATCGGGCTTCGGAAGGATGACGAGTTGGCGCTCATAACCGCCACTGCTGTTCACCTCTGCCACGCCTGGCACGGTGCGCAGGAAGGGCTTCACGATGTAGTCGTGCGCTTCACGCAGATCCATGAGCTGGCGCTCACGAGTTTGTTTGCGCTGTGGAGCCTCCCTTTTGTAGTCGAGCGTGTAATAGACGATCTCGCCAAGGCC
>JBEBGU010000268.1:0-5852 GCA_040081325.1 Prosthecobacter sp. | reverse complement strand
GTCGTACGCACGGCTTCCTCTGCCTGCGGAAGAAAAGCCTGCATCGACGCCGAGCTGTCCATGACGATGGCGATGCGCTGCACGGCCTCATTTTTCATCCAACGCGGTCCGGCCAGCAGCCAGGTGAAAAGCAACACCATGAGCAATTGCAACCACAGTGGGATGGAAGGTCGCAAGCGCTCAAAGCGGTTCCCCGTCTCCGACTCACGCCGCATTTGCTGAAGCAGAAACAACGTCGTGATCACCTCTCGTCGGCTGCGTCTTTGCAGAAAGTGGATGGCCAGCACCGCCGGGATGCCGAGCAGGCACCAAAGAGCAGTGGGTGAGGTGAATGACATGACGTTTAGCCGAGGCTAGTTCGTCATTCGGATTTCGTCATTCGGATTTCATTCCGCCTTGGTCTCGATGACTTCACCACCGAGCGGGATCACGAGCAGGTCGCGCACTTTTTCAAACGACCTGCCATGCACGGAGGCGTGCATGTAGAGCTTCTGTTTTCGATTCTTGAGCTTCTTCATCACGTCCTCGATATGGGACTCGTCGACCGCATCCATGAAGTCGGAGAACCAGTAGATCGTGTCCGCCTCCATGACCTCTTTGCACATGAGCGCGGGGGAGGTGAGGTGATGCCGTTGAAGTCGATGAAGTAGGTGTTGGGGCGCTTGATCATCTGCTGGTAGATGGCGTCCATCGGCATGGGCTTCGCGGGGTCATACTTCAGCTTTGGGTAGTCCACTCGCAGCGCGCGCATGTCGCCCTTGCCCTCCCAGTACTGCCAGAATTTGTTGAAGCTCTCGTCACTGACCTTGCGGACTTTGTCTTCGAGATTCTTCGGCGGTGTTTTCAAACCGCAACCGAAGTAGAGAATGAGCGGACTGCCTCGCGCCACCTTGTCCAGCTCCTTCGCGACAATGGGAAGGTACTTCGTCATCGACCGTGAGACATCCATGACCACGGCCATCTTGCGGGTGTCCTTGAGTTCGTTGCCAAACATCATCAGCGGCTTGAACGTGATGCCGCTCATGCCGCCCATCCCGGAACCCGTGCCGAAGCCGCCACCGCTGCCCGCCGTGCCAAAGCCGCCGTTGATCGCTCCGCCGCCGATGAGGCTGGAGACATCCGGCACACTCAGCGCATCGAAGGGGGCATCCGGCAGCGTGATGGTTGAGTTCAAACTGGTGGAGACGATCTTCTTCATCGGCATCGTCTGGTTCAGCGTCTTGCGCTTTTTCTGCTGAACCTTGTGGGCGAGATCACTGCTGGCGGCCGCGCCGGCCTGAGTGCCGCCGCCGGGCAGGAAGTCGATCTGCTTCTCGGGCAACTGGGTCACAAACACCATGAGTCCGGCCAGCGCGATCAAGCCGGCATGAAGGGCCAGGCTCAGGGTCAACGAACCGCCGCCAACGCTGCGCCACATCTTGACGAAACGGTTGGGTTGCTTGGAGGGCATGGATTCACTCATGGGCCGGGAGCCTGCATAACGGGCCTTTCGCCGGAATCTTGGTGCCAACGCAGGAAAAGTTTGTGCTTCACCTTGCGGGCATCCCGGTGGACTGGCAGTCTTGGGCCGCACGTTTTCCCATGCCCGTCGAATGAACTCCAAACCCATGCCACCAGCCATCGCCGAGGACATGACGCGTCTGCATGGGCTGCTTCAGGACAGCCTGAGCCCGCACCTCAAGCCGACGGCTGACATGCGCATTCTCAATCTGGCCTGCGGGCGCTGCGATGAAGCCGAGACGCTGATCCAGGTCGGCTCTGATCTAACCAAAGGTGGTGAGGTGGAGATGATCGGCGCGGACATCCGCATCCGCGAGATCCGACAGGCGCGGGAAAATCACTCGCACCTGCCCGCGAAGTTTTTGATCGAGGACGCGACGAAGATCGACCAGCACCAGGAGTTGGGAGAGGATTTCAACATGGTCTTCCTCCGCCATCAGAATTTCTGGCACGGCCAGGAGCTGTGGAAGAAGATCTTTGATCAGGGCATCGCCAAACTACGGCCTGACGGGATGCTGGTGATCACGAGTTACTTTGATGTGGAGCACCGGCTGGCGCTCAGAGCGCTGGAGTCGCTCGGCATGGAAGTCGTGAGCAACACACGCAACAAGGCCGCGCGTGAATTATCTGACGCACCCGGCAAATCCGTGGACCGCTGGGTGGCGGTGCTGAAACGACGCGGAACGTGATCACTCTCCGGCTGGCAGCCAGCGTGCGCCATCGACCACGACGTAGCCGTCCGCACCCTCGTTGGAGATCGTGATCGCGGTGTCGTTGCCGCATTCGTATTCGCCGAGGTCGATCCAGAAGAGGCCTTCGCCTGCCTTCGGTGATTTGAGGTCGATCTTCAGCTTCTTCACGCCTCCCGCGTGCTGCACCTCCACCGGTGCATTGCTGGCGCGGTTGTTGTTCGGCGGCGCAGCGAGCATGAGGCGGTATTTGCCGGGCTTTTCGAGCTTCGGCTCGAAGCGCAGGCTGCACTTGCCGTCCTTGGCGTTGTTGTCGTGACGGTAGCCGTCGCCGATGAAGGACTTTGCCGCGCCGCTCTCTTTCCACTCCCCGGTCACCTTGGCATCCAGGTCATCCATCACGATGCCTTTGAGCGACTTCGGATCGACGCCTTTGGATGTGGAGGGACCGTCGTAGTGCAGGATCTGGCCGTCTTTGAGGATCTGCTCGCGCAGTTTCTCATACGGCACGTCCTGCACGGTGATGCCCGCATCAATCGCCATCACTGCCGCCGTGGCAGCGCTTTGGCCAAGGATCATGAACACCGGCTCCATGCGAATGCTGCCATAGGCGATGTGGCTGGCGGACATCGCCACCGGCACCAGCAGGTTGCTCCCCTGCCCTTTCTTCGGCACCAGCGAGCCATACGCGATCTCATACGGCCCTTTAGTGCTCACGCCGATGTCGCCTTCATTCTGCACGAACCCTTCCGCTGTGATGTAGCGCTGGATGTTGTGCGAATCGATGCCGTAGCTGCCCATGCCGACGCTGTCGGGCGTGGGGCGCTTCTTGAGCAGCTCGTTCTCGGTCATCACATAGCTGCCGATCATGCGGCGTGCCTCGCGGATGTAGAGCTGGTGGCTCCAGTTGCCGTTGTCTTTGAATTCATCTTTGGGCAAGCCCCAGGTCTGAAGTTCTTCCTGAACTTTCTTTGGCACACGCGGATCGTTCGCCACGAACCACAGCAGGCCCTGCTGATAAGTGCGGTGCTCGGCGATGATCTCGCGACGCTTCTCATAGCTGGCCTCGGGGTAGTCGTAGTTGTAGCCGATGTTGTCGAAACTGAACGGCCCGTGGTTGTTCGTGTCGGTCTTGTGATTCGGGATCGGATCGAACTTCTCAAAGAACTCGCCCCAGCCCGCATTCAGCACGCGCAGCAGAATTTCATACTGGCCTGCATCATAGCCCTCCGGCTTCGGGAACGGGATGCGGTTGCTTGGATCGGTGGTGTAGCAGGAGCGAAAGCAGTAAGCCTGCACGCGCTTGTCACCCGCGCCGAATTCGCCGGGAGGTTCCGTGCTCACACGAGGCAGCACGCCGCTCTTCGGATCGCCCGGCACCTTGTAGGCGCTGATCGGCTCCTTCACCGCGCCGAAGTGATGCCGGTGATGCAGCACGCCAACTTGAATGCCATTCCACTTCTCATCATAGACCGAGGTCGCCTCACGCCCGACGTGATAATCCACACCCGCCGCCGCCATCAAGTCGCCTTCATAGGTCGCGTCGATGAACATCTTCCCGGCATAGGTCTTGCCACTGAGCGTGGTGATGGCGGTGATCTTGTCGCCCTCCTTCTTCACGCCCTTCGCGCGGTCCAGCCATTCTTCGCGCACGACTTCGAGCCCGAACTCTTTGACGTAGTCTTCAAACACCTGCTCCGCCGCATGGGGCTCAAAGATCCACATCGTGCGGTTCTCGCCATCCACCGCCGGTGTCCCCTGCCCTTTGCCGCCGTACTCGGACTTCTTCTGCTGCACCCACGACGCATCCTTGTCGTAGTGCAGGTAGATGCGATGATAAAAGTCGCGCGCCAGTCCACCGATGACGGCCTTGTTACCCGTGTCCGTGAAGCCAAGCCCGCCGCTGCTGAGGCCGCCGAGATGCTTGTCCGGTGACACGATGATCACCGACTTCCCCATCTTCTTCGCCTGCACAGCGGAGGTGATCGCAGCGCATGTGCCGCCGTAGATGACGATATCGTGATCAGCGGCAGAAAGCATCTGGCTGGAGATCAGAATCGAAGTGAAAAGGGCTCTGTGTTTCATGGCGCGTGATGAGCTTGATTGGACGGGCCGTTTCAATCGCCTCATGAAAGGAATCGGCAAACAGAATGTTTACAGCGAATGTTCCGCCTCCTCAGTCTTCTCCTCATTTCATCCACCCTCTTCGCGCAGGACTTGTTGCCTAAAACCCAAGTCCTCCGCCCAGACGGCAGACAGTCTGACTTCCCCTCCCTGTCTGTCGATGCCAAGGGCCAGCCGTGGATCGCTTACGTCGAGTGGGATGGCAAACAGGACACGCTGCGTCTTGCACAACAATCGGGCGATGCCTTGACCTCCGTGCTGACCATTGGCGAGCCCGGTATCATTCATCAGCCCGCTCTCGCTACCGATGGAAATGGCACGCTGCATGTCGTGTGGTCCCAGGTGAATGATCAAAACATCATGGACCTCCACACAGCGACCGTCCGCGATGGCAAAGCGGAGATCATGAAGCTCGCCAGCTCGCCCAACGGCGGCAATGTCTTTGCCAAAGCGGCGACAGATCATGCCGGAAAAGTGTGGGTCGTGTGGCAAGGGATGCGTGGCGGTCTGGGCGATGTCTTTTGCCGTGTGTTCGATCCCACTCGCAAAGAATGGTCCGCTGAAATCCAAGTCACTAAGGATGCTGGTGGTGACTGGGAACCCTGCGTGGCCTTTGCTGGCTCGGAGGCGTGGGTTCTGTTCGATTCGTCACGCGGCAATGAATTCAACATCTACGCCACGAAGATCAGCGCCGACCTCCAGGTCGGTGAAACGAAGAAGTTGATCGCCACCGACCGCTACGAAGGCCGCGTGAGTGCCATCGGTGCCCAAGACGGCAAAGGTATCTGGCTCGCCTGTGAACGCGGCAATCAACAGTGGGGCCTCGACATGCGCGCGCATGGTCATCCGCAAGGCCTGAATGGCCGCAAGGACACGGTGATCGCCTACCTTGACCTCTCGTCCGGCAAACTTGACGAGCTTCCCTCTCCTGATGCCCTCTTCGCCGAACTGCCCGGTCCCCAACCGATGAAGCCAGCCGCTCCGCGTGGCAACAACCCCAAGGCGAAAGCCAAGGCCGCAGCCAAAGCGAAAGCAGCTGAACCGAAAAAGAAAGGCAATCAGCCCGCGCCAAACGTCGTCGCCGCCGTAAATCTGCCGCATCTCATGCTCGATGCCGCAGGCCGCCCGTGGCTTACCGTGCGCTACTTCAAAGCCTACTGCTGGCGCATCGCTCTCACCCGCTACGATGCCGCCACGAAGCAGTGGACGAAGCCGTATGCCATTCCCGGCAGCGTATACTCGCAGGATCGCCAGACCACACATGCTCTGGCTCAAGATGGCAGTCTGTGGATCGCCTGGCCGAGCGATTTGCGCACCTCGAAGCTACAGCTCAACGCCGGCATCCATCTTGCTAAAGTCGCCACGGATTTAGATCTGCCGCTCGTCTCCGCGCCTGTTGCAAAACCGCGCGAGCCTTTCCCGGAATACATCAATCCTGTCACGCCTGAGCGTGCCCGCGACGAGCGCCACACTTGGACGCACGACGGCGTGACGTACAAGCTCTACTGGGGCGACTACCACCGCCACACCGATGTCTCC
>JBEBGU010000267.1:0-5858 GCA_040081325.1 Prosthecobacter sp. | reverse complement strand
TGTGAAGGCACAAGCAAGACCAACGAAACCCGTCTCATGGGTCGCACGCGAACCAATAAGATCGTCGTCTTCGAAGGCAACCCCGCCCGCCACATCGGCCAGATCTTCGACGTGAACATCCACCACTACGAGAACTTCACGCTGTATGGGGATGTGGTCCAGGATTGATCTGATAGGATGGCGAGAGCTTACGATGGTGGTGCATCAACCCCGGAGGAGTTGCCCAATGCGCTCAGAACGCAGTGCCCACCTCATGTCCCTCATGACGATGACATTTGCCCGCGCAATGGGCAACGCCCTCCGGGGTTGCACCTGAATGCCTGACGCGCCCTCGGCCTACCGGGGGTTTCGTGCCTGAACCCCCGGCTATTCGTGGGGAACCACTCCGTGGTTCACGCTGATCCTGTGTCACCATCACTCGTGGCTCCGCGAGAATCGCAAAAACAGCATTGTCGGCACCCCGTCATTCTGGAAGGGTGCACACATGAAGCTCACCCACCTCGGCATCAGCCAAAAGCGGATAGGCAGCCGTGTGTGCAAAGCAAAACCCGCATCAGCCAAACAGCGTGCGGAAGACGATTCCGATTGCTCAAATACGAGCGCGTCGCTAGAACCCTCGCCGCATGAGTTTACGCCACTTCCCGTTTCGCCTCTTCATCATCGTTGGATCACTCCAGGGGCTGCACGCGCTGCACGCTCAGCTTGGTGTCTCACCCAGCCAAAATGCGGCCTTCCTGCGGGAGCTGCGTGAGCGGCACACCGACAAGACAAGCCCCGATCCTTTGGGCGATGACCGTGCGGCACTCCAGCGCAGTCGCAGCCTGACGGAGCCGGACTATCTGAGCGACAGCATCTCCTCAGCGGTACGTTTGGCTGGGGATTACAGCACCTACTCGGGTCAATTCCAGGCCGACCGAGCTTTCTTGTCTCCGTGGTCAGGGACACTGCTGACACCTGAGACAACACCGACGGGTGCGGCTGCGCCTCTGGCCGTGGCGCTCGACCAGACTTTTGAATGGAACTCGGTCTCTTCAAACTTGCGCGGGAGTCGCGAGGCTTTTTTGTCCACCTCTCAAATCTCTCTCGCTGGCGTTTATGGGAGCTTGGAGACAGGTCGCCTGAGCTTGCAGGCTGCGGGTGGCTTCAGCTTGGCGGAGTCAGACTCACTGCTGCTGCCAAATCAGGACGGCACTCTGGCATACTTCATCCGACCTGGCAGCACACTCAGCTTCGACATTCAGCGCGGCCCATTCACGCTGACGCTGTATGACCGAGTCTCCGCACGACCTGATGCGCTATTGGGCATGAGATCATTTTCCTCTGACTATTTCAGTGTGATTCAAAACGACCTCGGAGCGGCTCTCGCGGTGAATTTGGCTCGCGGCCTAACATTCACTGCTGACTTCAATTGGTCCAGCTCGCAGTCCATGAGGGACACCCGGTTTGCTATTCCCAATCGTGATGTTCATTCCCTGCTTGCCAGCCTTGCCTATGAGATCAGGCCGGGATGGCGTGTCGGTCTCGAAGGTGGTCAGGCATGGACAAACTACGAAGGTGTATTCAACGCCGATGGCAAACAGTGGCATGGCGGATTATTTACTGAAGCAACGGTCCCATGGTCCCATCGATTGCGACTGGAAGGCGGCGCGCAGGGAATGTCTTTTGATGCTTTGCCTCCCACCATTCTATTTCCTCCTCCTGTCTTCCCTGTTGGAATTCTGCCCACCTTAAACACGGGTGATCAAAGCGATCTGTCTGCCTCACCCTACTACAGCCTCACGCTCAGTGGCCGACTCTGCCAATCCGTAACTCATGAGCTGTCCGCAGGCTATGAGGCGGCACTGACTCCCGCGAGCAACTATGTGCAGTCGCACTATGTGAACTACGGCATCCACACGGCGCTTTGGCGCGGCGCGGCGCTCGGCTTGAGCGGCTTTCTGGAGAGTACCCGTGACTCAGGCGGACTCTATGCCGCGAATACTCAGCTCACAGGTGGTGTGGCTCAGCTTCAGCAGAAGCTCGGCAGTAAGCTGTCTCTGACCATTGGCTATGGCTTCACCCACATCGATCCAAATGCTCAGCCGCAGTCGCCCTTCGTCAGCAGTGCGGACCTCAATCAGCACGCCTACAGCGCTGCCCTTGCGTATCAACTGTGCCCCAGAAGCAGCCTGAATCTCGGCTGGCAACATTTTGAAACAACAGCGCCCGGCTTCAACTTCGGCACGGTTCGACAAGAGCGTGTCACTCTCGGCATGCGTGTGGTGTTCTGAGCCAAGCCAGAACTGAAAAGGAAAACGTTTATCGTTTCAATCCACAGCTCACATCTGCTAAAAGAAACGTCCCATGAATCTCCTCCTCGTCGAAGATGACCCTGAACTCGGCCGCCAGATGGCCGAGTGGATGATCGAGGCTGGGCATGAACTGCACTGTGAGGAGATGGGTAAGCCAGCCCTGGCGTGGCTGAAAAGTCATGCCTGCGATGCCGCCATTCTAGATGTGGGACTACCGGACATGGATGGCTTTAGCATCGTGGAAAGCCTTCGGCAGCAGGGCGTGCTCACACCAGTGCTCTTTCTCACAGCGCGCGCCAGTGTGGCCGACCGCGTGCGTGGCCTAGCTGCTGGTGGGGACGATTACCTGACGAAACCTTTTGCCGCAGAAGAACTGCTAGCTCGCCTGGATGCACTGCATCGGCGTGCCAGTCACACTCAGCCGATTCAAAGGAAGATCGGTAACTGCCGCCTCGATCCCGTGAAGCGCCGCATCACCTGTGGCACTCAGACCGTGGAGCTACAGCCGCGTGAATGGATGCTGCTGGAAGTGCTGATGAATCACGAGGGGCGCATCATGCCAAAGCAGTATCTCCTGGAGCAGGTGTGGGACATCCACTTTGATCCAGGTACCAATGTGGTGGATGCCATGATCTGCCGACTGCGCCGAAAACTGGAGATCCCAGACTGCGACATCCACATCGAAACCATACGAGGCAAAGGCTATGTTTTCAAAAATATGGCCTGAGCGGATGCCCTCTCAGTGGCGACTAGCGCTGCTGCTCGCACTCATCATCGGCAGCAGCATCGCGCTGACGCTTTTCTTTGTCCGTGCCGCCGTGAGTCGAGACTTACGGCGTGCCGATCAGGAGATCATCATGGACGATCTCGTGGAATACGCTGCCATTTACCAGCATACCGACGTAGCGGGCGTGAGTGAGATCTTCCCCGCTGGCCAACATGCCGAAAGCAATGCCCTGCGGATCATGGATGCCGAGGGGAAACTGATCTATGAGACGGTCCCTGAAGAGATGAGTCTGTACCCGTGGCCCACCCTGCCGCCCAAGGAGCTGCTCAAGAAGGGAGACACGGCCCTGACAGACATCGCCCTCGCTGAGCACCCGTATCGGCTCAGTCTAGGTGCCATACGTCTGCACAATGGCCACACGCTATGGTTTGGCCGCTCCAGTGTAGAGGCCGAGCGCTACCTCACCAATATCCGGCAGCATCTCTGGCTCGCGGGCATCATGGCAGCGCTCGTCGCCATGCTGCCGGTGCTCTGGTACTCGCATGATGTGCTCAATCCCATCAAGGCCTTCACTGCCAGTGCCAAGAATCTGCATCTGCCTGAAGGTGAGGTGCGCCTCATCGCCCCGACCGCGATTCCTGAATTAAAAACACTGGCCTCAGTGATCAATGCCGGGCTGGACAAAATCCTCAGCCTGACACGCGAGCTTCAATCCACCAATGATCAGCTCGCGCATGAGCTGCGCACACCGTTGGCGCGCATTCGCGGTAATCTCGAATCCCTGCACGATCATACCGACAACGAACAAGCCCAAGAAGCCGCAGCGCGCAGTCTGGAAGAGATCGACCGCGCCGCGCAACTCGTGCAGACCATTCTCACCGTGCGCGCGGGTGATCACGGCGCACTGCGGCTCCACCGCCAGGCCACACCGATCCATGATTTGCTACAAAAGTTGGTCGATCTTTTTGGCCCCGCCGCAGAGGATCGCCACCTCACACTCAGCATTGAGCAAGGACTCGATCTCATGCTTAACGTGGACCGCGAGCTGCTGACTCAAGCCGTGGCCAACCTGCTCGACAACGCACTCGCCTACACGCCGAAGGGTGGTGCCATCACCGTCCGCTGGCAGGCAGAAGGAACCGGAGCCATCATCAGCGTAGATGACACAGGCCCCGGCGTACACCCAGCCGAAATGCAAAGCATCTGGGAGCGCTACAATCGCGGCTCAGCAGCCGTCTCACGGTCCCCCGGCATCGGACTCGGACTCAGCCTCGTCCGCGCCATCGCCACGGCCCACAGCGGCAGTGTCGGTGTGAGCAATCGCGACACCGGCGGCGCCAGCTTCTGGATTCGACTACCGCAGGGGTAATGATCACTTCAGGTTAGGGCCTTCACTGCGCTCGCACACCATTTTTCTCAGCGATCTCCAGCAGGCAGCGGGCAAAGGGGGCGGCGAGATACCAGTGGACGATCTCATAGACTTTGACCGGGATGATGCCAGCGGGCGGGGTGATTGGGTTCACCATTGGGAATCCTGGCCGCAGGCCGTTACCGCCGCCGGGCACCTGCGGAAGGCCGTTGGGCACCAGGTTGTAGTAGTCTCGAAAGACAGTCTGGATGCACTCCGCTCCGCCACTATTTTTCGGCGGAAGGATGGCATAGATGACCTCCTTGGTGGTAGTGCCGTTGTTGGTGAGCGTGAGAAAGTTATAATACGGCTCCAGCTTGCCCTCGGTGGTGTAGGACGCGCTCTTCCCTGGTGTCTGTTGCACGAACTCCACTCCGACCACTTGACGCGTCGCATCCAGGATGAGGTGCATGAGATTGAAGGGCCGCTCCTTATCCACGAAGGATTTGTATTGGAAGGATGCGATGGTGAGGCTGTCGATTGGGAAGCAGTTATTGTTCACCCGGCGCTCACCCATGTTGATCACACGTCCCGGTAGTTTTGCCAGAGCCTGATCGAAAGGCATGAGCCAGGAGATGCCTGGGCTCAGTTCTAAAGGGGCTTTTTCCTGACCTGCCGGCGTGTTACCCAGCACCTGTTTGCAGTAGAAAACGATGCATTCCAGCAGCTCACGCTTCGTTTCCGTGCGCTGCGGCATCCAGTTGGCGGCCAGCGCCATGCCACCGTGATTGCCCGAAGATGGCGCTGCTGGAGTGGTCGGCGGGGCACTCGGTTTTGCAGGTGGTGAGGGCGGGGGTTGTAAGCCAGGTCCGCCGGGGATCATGCGTCTCAGGGCATTTGGTATCCCTGGTGGCATTCCTGGGGCAGGCTGTCCGCCATGCATGGCAACATACTGTTGATCCGCCGGACTGAGCATGGAGGCCTTCAAGACATGCTGCTTTCCATCCGGCATCTGCACGAGAACCTGATCACCACGCACCGAGACGAGTGATGCCTGGATTTTGCGGCCTTGGGCATCGGTAAAAGTGCGGTAGGGCTGCAATGCCAATGAGATCAGCGGGCAGGCGAGCAGGAGAAGGACGAGGCGAATGGATGAGTGCATGGGGTTATGGGGTACAGTGATTTCTTTGGGAACGACGAGCGGGAGTTACGGGTGCGATACAGACTTCTCATTCTGGCGGTTCAACGGCGTTTTTGTTTATCTTCTGGTTCGACGCTGCGGTAGTAGCTTTCGAGCATCAGAATACACAGCGCCACAGTCTCTTCCTCGCAGCCACTACCAAAGATGCTGGGCCGCGCGGGCCAGCCGCCATCAGGCCGCTGTTTGCTGAGGACCTCAGGGAGGAAACCTCGATTCCAGAGCGGCCAAATCTCGGCATCATTGCGCAGAGTTTCGCTGGTGAAGAGCCAGGACATAAGATCTCCTCTATCC
>JBEBGU010000986.1:0-1502 GCA_040081325.1 Prosthecobacter sp. | reverse complement strand
AGCTACGAAGACGTGACAAACTCTGTTCTCAAATATGTGCGCGCGTTGGACACGAGCGGAACGACTTGGGGGGCGTCCGTGACACTCGACAGCGTTGGTAGCGAGCCCTCCTTGGCATTGGTTAATGGCAACACTGCCGTCAGCTACCGGTCCCTTACGACCGGAGGCCTCCGTTACACACGTGCCACAGACGCTAATGGGACGAACTGGGGCACCCCCTTGAACCTCGATAATAGCGTCAGTGTAGGCTTTTACTCTTCGCTGGTGGAGATGAATGGCGACCCTGCTATCAGCTACTATGACTCCGACAATGACAACCTAAAGTGGGCTACCGTCGGTGGTCCCGATATCGGGGTAGCCCAATCCAGTGCCTTGACCAATGAGGCGGGCAGCGTATCGCTCGGCACCGTGACGGTAGGCAGTAGCGGCGCACCCATTACCTTCACCATAACTAACCTTGGCACCGCCACTTTGGCCAGTCTCGCCGTAGCGAAGGACGGGACAGACGCAGCAAACTTCACCGTCAGCGCTCTAAGCGCAATGAGCATCCCGACGGGCATCGGCACCTCGACTTTCACTGTCACCTTTTCCCCCTCCAGTAGTGGCTCAAAGACTGCCGCCCTCCACATCACCAGCAACGTGGTCGGGGCGAAGAACCCCTTCGACATCGCACTGACAGGCACAGGGCAGACTCCAACTCAGGCATTTGCCAATGTTATGACCTCTGCTGGCCTCACCGGCCCAGATGCCACCGTCTTGGCGATGCCTTTTAATGATGGCGTGGAAAACCTACTCAAGTATGCCTTCAACATGAATCTCTCTGGTGCGGATAGCCGCACGATGGGCGCAGGCGGAAACGCGGGTCTGCCCGCCATCTCTCAACAGGGAATCTGGCCTGCTGGCATCTTCCGCTTTGAATTCATCAGACGCATCGGCAGCGGCCTCAACTACACGCCGAAAAAGAGCGAGAGTTTGACAGCTCCATCTTGGACGCCGCTCACGGATACGCCCACCATTACCACCATTGATGCGAACTGGGAGCGCGTGTTGTATGAGGAGCCGGTTGACCTCGCCCTCGTAGCGCGCTGTTTCGGCATCGTGGAAGTCACACTGCCATGAAAAATAACCAGTGAGTTCCTAATGCCTCGTCTCTGCATTGTCACATTTGACATTACTCCAACTCCGCCCATCCACACGAACCTACAGTCACCATGAAAACTCCCCTCTCGTTACTTTCCTGTGGTGCGTTCTTCATGGCGCTCATGACCACCGCCAGCGCGCAGACGCCGCTCTTTACGCCCGTGCCGCTGCCGGGGAGCGCGGGGGATTTCTTCCACATCACCACGGGGGATCTGGACAAGGATGGCAAGCAGGACGTGATCACCTGTTCCTATGGGAAAGTGGCATGGCTGCGGAACCTGGGGAGCCGCACCTTTGCCGAACAAGTAGTGCTGGAGGATGACTTCACCTTCCCGCGCAAGGTGGTGGTGGCAGACATGGAC
>JBEBGU010000985.1:0-1503 GCA_040081325.1 Prosthecobacter sp. | reverse complement strand
TCCATCTGACCTCGATCTCTGGCGCTTCGATGGCTGGAGTGAGAATGACAAAGGAGGCATCTATTTTTACAATGACTGGCGCTCCAATACGCCCTGGGGTGACACTAGGCCAGACTATGGGCGCGATGCCGTGCGTAACTACATTCATGACAATGCCATGATGTGGCTGGGGGAGTTTCACCTTGATGGATTGCGCTACGACATGACTCTCTACATCCGCAGTGTCGCTGGCAGCGGCGGTGATGATATTCGAGATGGGTGGACTCTCACTCAATGGATCAATCGAGACGTGGCAGAGCGCTTCCCTGGTAAGATCACCATTGCTGAGGATATGCGAAACTTGGAGGCCCTAACAGCCCACGAAAGCCAAGGTGGCGCGAACTTTTCATCACAGTGGGATGCTGGCTTTGTGCACCCCATCCGTGCTGCAATAATCGCGGCGAATGATGCCCATCGTGATATGGACGCCGTGCGTGATGCGCTCCTGCATCGCTATAGCGGGGACGCCTTCAAACGTGTCATCTATACAGAATCGCATGATGAAGTCGCCAACGGTAAAGCGCGCGTCACGTCAGAAATGGCCGCCAACGAGCCAGAAGGCTGGTGTGCACTGAAGCGCTCTACACTCGGTGCTGGCCTCGTGTTCACCGCACCAGGTATACCGATGCTATTCCAAGGCCAGACCATCCTCGAAGATGGCTGGTTCCAAGATACAGATCCCATTGATTGGACGAACGACCAAAAGTTCTCCGGCGTGTCCCGGCTGTACCGTGATTTAATCCGACTGCGCCTCAATGCAGATGGCTTTTCACGCGGTCTCAGCGGCCAACATATCAACGTCCATCACGTCAACAATCATGACAAAGTGATCGCCTATTTGCGGCATAAAGATGGCGGCCCGAATGACCACACACTCATCGTTGCAAACTTTTCTGCACAGAATCGGGAAGCTTATGAAGTCGGCGTACCCGAGGTAGGTCATTGGGTGGCGCGTTTTAATAGCGACTGGGCTGGCTACCGCGAAGACCTCGGAAATTTCTCCGTACAAGACGTCATCGCCACAGCCACCCAGCGTGATGGGCAGGCCGCAGTAGCCGTCGTCTCTGTTGCCGCGTACTCACTCAGCATCTACACCTTTGTCGGTGAATAGTTTTGTGTGACGGTTTCTGCACGGCTATCAACAGGCAAGAAAAAGCTCGCTGGGTCGTCCCAGCGAGCTGCGCTTAGCAGAGTGCTATAGGCTTAGTTTGCTGGCGGCATGAGCACCGTGTCGATCACATGGATGACACCGTTGCTGGCCTTTACGTCAGCTTTGATGACCTTGGCGTTATTCACCATCACAGTGTCGCCGTTGACCTTGATGTCTAGGTCCGCGCCATTGGCTGTCTTGGCCATCATGGTCTTCACGTCTGCGGCCATGACTTTGCCATCCACAACGTGGTAGGCGAGGAGCTTGCCTAGCTTCTCCTTGTTCTCTGGCTTGAGGAGGTCATCAACCGTGCC
>JBEBGU010000984.1:0-1504 GCA_040081325.1 Prosthecobacter sp. | reverse complement strand
GCCCACGACTTTCTCCATCTTTCCCGGAGCTACCACGCACTCCACATCGCGAATCGAGCGCGCCCAGCGCAGCACTCGAAAGGAATGCCCGCTCGGAATCTGAATCTTCTCACGCTCCACACGCATGACCACTTTCGTAACACGGATGTCAGTCATGGCTAGGAATGATTGAGACAATAGTCGCATCCTCGGAGACTGGAGGCGTAGCAAATCAGATTCGTGATGAGTATAAAATGGCCGTATGAGCAAACCAACCACCTACCGCTTCTCCTTTGGACCTTGGAACATCAGCGAAGGAGCCGACCCCTTCGGCCCTGAAGTCCGCCCAGCCTTTCCACATGAAAAGAAGTACGCTTTGTACAAGCCCATGGGCTTCGATGGCGTGCAGTTCCATGACGATGATGTCGTCCCTGGAATCGACGACCTGACTCCTGCACAAGTTTCCAAGCAGTGCGCCAAGGTGAAGAAGATGCTTGATAATCAGGGGCTGACCCCCGAGTTCGTCGCGCCTCGTCTCTGGTTCGCTCCTCAGACGGTCGATGGCGGCTACACCTCAAACAGCGCCAAAGACCGCAAGTATGCGCTCGACCGCACCCTGCGCACCATCGACATCGCCCGTGAGATCGGCAGCAAGGCAGTCGTGCTCTGGCTGGCCCGCGAAGGCAGCTACATCCGCGAGAGCAAAAACGCGCGCCTCGCCTATCAGCGCATCCTTGAGACCATCAATGCCATGCTCGCTCATGACAAAGACATCGAGATCTGGATCGAACCGAAGCCGAATGAGCCCACCGACATGGCCTATGTGCCAACCATCGGCCACACGATTGCACTCGCTTACGCTTCCAGTGATCCAAAGCGCGTGAAGGGTCTCATCGAGACCGCCCACGCCCTGCTCGCAGGCCTCGATCCGAGTGATGAAATGGCTTTTGCACTCGCCCACGACAAGCTGGGCAGTGTTCATCTCAATGATCAGAACGGCCTCAAGTACGATCAGGACAAAAACTTCGGCGGAGCCAATCTGCGCACAGCTTACAATCAGGTGCGTGTGCTCGAAGAAGCTGGTTACGGCAAGAAGGGCGAGTTCATCGGCCTCGACGTGAAAGCCATGCGCACCCAGAAGGGCAAATGCGTCACCTCGCACCTCACCGGCAGCCGCGAGATCTTCCAGCATCTCGTGGAGAAAGTCCGCACCACCGACGAAAAACTCGTGCAGCAATTCCGCGACGCCCGCGACTACGAGGCGCTCGAACTCTACATCCTCAAGCACTTGATGGGCATCAAGTAACCATCTACCCGTCGCACCCTCATGAAACAGTATCGTCTCAACCGTCTCTTCAACGCTAAATCCAACCGCTGCTTCGATGTCGCCGTCGATCATGGCTTTTTCAATCAGCCTGGATTCCTCACCGGCATCGAAGACATGCGCACCGTGGTCAAAACTCTCGTGGAAGCAGCGCCTGATGCCATCCAGCTCACGCTTGGCATGGCGCGTCATCTCCAGGAG
>JBEBGU010000983.1:0-1508 GCA_040081325.1 Prosthecobacter sp. | reverse complement strand
TCACCATCGGCACGCCGGATCACATGCACGCGGCGCAGGCGGTGACGGCGTTGCGGGCGAAGAAGCATGTGTATTTGCAGAAGCCGCTCACGCATCACCTCCACGAGGCGCGCATTCTCAGCGCCGAGGCGGCGAAGGCCTGGGTGACGACGCAGATGGGCACGCAGGGGCATTCGAGCATCGAAACCTCGCTCGCGGTCGATCTCATCAAGAGCGGGGCCATCGGGAAGGTGAAGGAAGTCATCTGCTGGGAGAACAAGAAGGCGAGCTGGTGGCCGAAAGTCACCGAACGCAAAGCGCAGGCTGATCCGGTGCCGGAGCACATCGACTGGAACCTGTGGCTCGGTATCGCGAATGAAGTGCCGTTTCTCGAAGGCGCGTATCATCCGTCGATGTGGCGTTCGTGGGTCGATTTCGGTGTCGGCATGATGGGCGACATGGGCTGCCACTATTTCGATGTCGTCTTCGCCTGCCTTGGACTCGCCGCACCGAAGCGCGTGCGCTGCCTCGACGAAGGCAGCAAGGGCGATCTTTATGCGCAGAAGCGTCATCTGGAACTCGAATTCCCCGGCACACCGCTCACCGCGGGCGACAAGATCAAGATGACCTGGAGCGACGGTGGTTATCCGTATGACAGTCGCGTGATCAAGCCGAGCGCGCTCACCAAAGACACCCCGAGCGGCATTTTCTTCATCGGCGAAAACGGAGGCATCTTCAAACCGCACAGCCAACGTCCGTGGCTGGTGCCTGAGGAGAAATTCACTGGCTTCACCTATCCGAAGACCCGCGTCGCCAACCATTACACGGATTGGGTCGATGCCTGCATGAAGGGTGAAAAAGCCAGCACCGACCTACCCACCTACGGTTGCCCCGTGACTGAGGCCGTGCTGCTCGGCGTGCTGGCCGAACGCAATCCAGGCAACTGGATCGAATGGGACACGGCGGCTGGCAAAGTGACCAACAAGCCCGAACTCAACGCCCAGCTCACACGCAAGTATCGCGATGGCTGGAGTGTCGAAGGCTTGGGTTGAAATGGTGAATGACGAATGGCCATGTTGAGGGCATTGGATACCGAGATGCCATTCGTTCTTTCACCCGCCCCTATTCCTGATGCTACGCCAACCTTTGCGGCTGGTAAGGGTGCTGAGGTGAAATTCCTCGGCGTCGTGCGCGGCAGTGAGGATGAGCGTGCGATCACAGGGATCGACTACAGTGCCTACTTGCCGATGGCAGAAAAGATGATGCAGGAGTTGATAGAGTGTGGAAGCAGCGAGCATGGAGTCCATGACGTTTTCATCCAGCATCGACTGGGTTTTGTGGCATCGGAGGAGCCATCCATCCTCATCCGGGTGCGCACGAAACATAGCGCGGAGGCATTCGATCTATGCCGCTGGTATCTGAAGGAGATCAAAACGCGAGTGCCCATCTGGAAGCGTCCTGTGTTTGCGGAGCAGACTTGAGTTTGCCTCATATTCAGACGCTGGATGTCCGCGCCACACTTTCAGGCT
>JBEBGU010000266.1:0-5885 GCA_040081325.1 Prosthecobacter sp. | reverse complement strand
TTTTTACGACTTCGATGCTCACTTTGTCTTTGAGCATAAGCCAGGCAAATGCCCCAACCAAAAGCACACAAGCCAAGCCCCAACCAATCGGTGCGAGTAGGCGGCTAAGGCGTGAGAGCGCGGATGGTCGATAGGTCGTGTATGACTCTGGTGGCTCGATGTTTTCTCGTGGTGCAGGCCCCGTTTTCTTTGCCGTGTTGGTCTGCTGCTGCTTCTCTGCCGTGGCCATGAGCAGGGCGATTTTCACTTCGGTTGCCTTTTGATAGCGCTCGTCAGGGTCACTCATCAGGCACTTTGAGATTACGCCGGCAAAGCCATCGGGTAAGCCTTTGCTCGCATCCTTTCCTGCCGCAGTGGGTGTCTTGCCCGTGAGCATCTCATGAATAACCACGCCGAGCGAGTAGATGTCTGCACGGTGATCCACGACAGCACCGACGATCAAGCGCTCTGGGGCTGTGTAGTCGGGCGTGCCGTACTCCGGCTCGTCGGCATTGGGCTGTGCGGTCAGATCACGAGCAAGCCCGAAGTCGGCGACCTTCACTTTCCAGTCGTTGGTGATGAGAATATTCGCCGGTTTGATGTCGCGATGAGCCACGCCGCGGTCATGGGCAAATTGCAGCGCATCACACAGTTGAGCGATGACCTCACGCGCTCTTTGTGGCGTAATCTCACTAGCGCGTGTGCGCAGATGAAGGTCCTGCCCCTCGACATACTCCATCACCAAAAATAGATGACGCGCATGAGTCTGACCGAAGTCGAACACAGCAACGATGTGCGGATGCACTAGCTTAGCCATGGAGCGTGCTTCTTTGATGAAGCGCTGCGTAGCTTCGTCACTCTCAGCGGCTGCAATAGGCAGTACTTTGATGGCTACCCAGCGGTCCAAGGCTGCCTGACGGGCTTTATAAACAGCCCCCATGCCGCCGACGCCGATGATGTCATGCATCTCGTATTGAGGGAGCAGATCAGCTAGCTCTCGGAGAGACGGATACGCTGCATCTGCTGCCTCGGGTGGAGGCTGTGGGATAGAGGGATCATTCGGCTCGATGGACATGCTGGAAGTACTACGGGAAAAGGAGTCTCAGGTTACATCGTGACAGTAGGTGTAAGCCAGAGGAAAAGCATGGATAGAGTGTCTGCATGGTGCTTGTTTCACTTCATTATGATTCGCCCACTTCTGATTCTGCAATTGATCCTGTGCTTGAGCCTCGCGCCCGCTCATGCTGAAGAGTCGGGTTTCCCCAAATTTGCCGCAGCCACGGTTCAACCTCTAGCGACGGATGCCGCAACCAATGCAGTCAGACGCGGTGGTAATGCGGTGGATGCTGCCGTGGCCGCAGGATTGACTCTGGGCGTGGTGGATGGCCATAATTCAGGCATCGGTGGTGGCTGCTTTCTCGTGATCCGAGCCGCAGATGGCACGATCACCTGCATCGACGGGCGTGAGATGGCTCCTGCGAAAGCCAGTCGGGATATGTATGTGATCGGTGGTAAGCTGGACAACGAAGCGAGCAAGACTGGTGCGTTGGCTTCGGGCATTCCAGGTGCGTTGCACGCCTATGACCTAGCTTTGAAAAAACATGGTAAGCTGAAGCTGGCTGATCTGTTACTGCCTGCCGCAGAAATCGCGGAGAAGGGTTTTATCATTGATGAAGTGTATGCGCGGAAACTCGCGACCACGGCAGATAAACTGAAGCTCTTCTCTGCTACCGCTGCGATTTTTTTTAAAGCCGACGGCACACCGCTGAAGAAGGGTGACCTTCTCGTGCAGAAGGATCTGGCGAAAACCTATCGCGCTATTGCCGAGCGTGGGATCGATTGGTTTTACGTCGGTGAATACGCGCAAAAGGTGGAAGCGTGGATGAAGGAAAATGGCGGGATTGCCACTGCAGCAGACTTTGCCAATTACAAAGCGGTGGAGCGTGAGCCAGTGCGTGGCAAGTATCGTAGATACGATATTGTGGCCATGCCGCCGCCGAGCAGTGGTGGTGTCCATGTGGCGCAGATTCTTGGCATCATGGAGCATTTCCCGATCCGTCACTTCCGCGCCAGCAGTCGTGTGCATGTGATCACTGAGGCCATGAAGCTGGCCTTTGCCGATCGTGCTTTCTGGCTGGGTGATCCTGATGTTGTGAAAGTGCCGCGTGGCCTCATCGATCCCGAGTATGCGAAAGCACTCGCGGCAAAGATCAACCTCGATCACACGACACCCGTGCCTGCACATGGAACGCCGCCGCATTGGGAGGGCGACATCTTCGGCAAGCACACCACGCATCTGAGCACCGCCGATGTGGATGGGAACTGGGTGGCACTGAATCAGACGATCAACACCGCCTTTGGCAGCAAGGTCATCATCCCTGGAACGGGCGTGCTGCTCAATGATGAGATGGACGACTTCGCTGTGCAGCCGGGTGTGCCGAATGCCTTCAAACTCATCGGTGCTGAGGCCAACAGCATCGCTCCAGGCAAGAGGCCGCTTTCCAGCATGAGTCCGACACTCGTGTTCAAAGATGGACAGCCGATCCTCACGGTCGGCGCGGCTGGTGGGCCGACGATCATCACACAGACGCTGCTTTTGATTTCGAATATCATCGACCAAGGTATGGCTCCAAATGAAGCGCTGAAGCAGCCGCGCTTTCACCAGCAATGGACGCCGGATGAACTCAAGATCGAGACGACCTTTGAGGCGGAAACTCTTCAGCGAGTCGAGGCTTTCGGACACAAACTTGAAAAGTCATCTGGCTTCGGAGCCTGTCAGTGCGTGATGTGGGATGCACAGAGAAAACTCCTGGTGCCAGCCCATGATCCTCGTGTGCCTGGGAAGGCAGATGGTCTGTAACCCAAGTTTTAGTTCGCCAGATCGTCGTTCACATCAGCATGTTATTCGCTAAGCCTTTTCTCCCTGTTCTCCTGGTTCTTTTTCTCGTCGCCGTGGCGACACTTCGGAGATCTGACCGATCCGTCCCATCCGGTGGATATGCTCTAGCTAGACTTGGCTATGGTTTAGCCAAGCTCTGCTTGCTGCTTCTGCCCCTGGAGTGGATGCAGCATTTGTATGCGAATGCCGAACCGCTCGCGGTTAGCTCCAAGGCGGTCTGGCTCACTTCGCTGACGCTGACTTGCCAGATGTATCTTGCCTTCTCAGGCGTCGGAGATGTTTGCATCGCTATCGCTCAGCTTCGTGGGAAAGCAGTGCGTGAGTTCTGCGATGCGCCCTATCGTGCAGGCGGCTTCATTGGCCTCTGGCAGCGGTTGCATCTCGGACTTGCTCGTGGGTGCAAAACAGTATGGGTGACGTTGCTGCCGACTCTTGTACTCGTCGCTGGCGTGGCCGCTTTGTGGCGTGGTTGGTCACTGGCACTTCTGCTTTGGCTTGTCGTGCAGGTGCTACTCATTGTGCTCGAAAGCTGGCGTGGCAAAAGTCTCTTTGCGCCACTGCCACAGCCATTGCGGGTGATCCTGGTCATGTTGGTGATGATCATCACCAATGTGCTTCTCGTGACGCCTGATCTAAAGCTCGCTCTCGATCGCCTGTGGCTGATGTTTAGTGCTGCCAAGCCGACATTGTATTCACTGATGCTCGACAAGCGTCTGGCCAGTAACTGGCAGCAATCCATGCTAAGTATTGCCGTGCTGGTCTGTGTGGGTTTGCCGCCGCTCGGCTGGGTTCTTCAGCAATCGGCCAAGATATGGCAAGTCGTCGGCATCCTACTTCTGCCAGTGTCTCTGCTGATGGCCTTGCGTGAAAGTTGGATGCTGCCAGCCATGATCCAAATGATCACGCAACGTCCGGTGATATGGCTTTTTGGTGAAGGCAATTCGCGAGTCTATCACGGCTATGAGGGCTGGTTGTTTCCGCAGTCGGAGCTGGATCGCCTCACGCTCAAACGAGTGAACCCAAGCGCTACTGAGTCACTGGTGGTGCTAGCCGAAAAATTAAAAGCCACTGGAGTGCCGCTCTTCGTGATCGCCATGCCGACCAAGGCAGCGCTTTATCCAGCGAACATCCTGAGCGCTGAATACAATGCCCCAGTGCAGCCGCCTGGCCAAAAAGCCAAGCTGGAGCAACTGCACGCGGCGGGCATTGAGGTGCTGGACCCGTCCCAGGTTCTGTGGGATCGACTCATCCGCGCTGAGGCCTACTTTCAAAATGACAGTCATTGGAAACCCGAAACGATGAAGGAGGTGGCGCTACTCGCGGCGAAGCAGATTCGCAAAAACTGGCCAGCGCTGCATCTAGCGGACACGCCCCTGATTAATGCCACCATCTTGGATCGCACGGATGTCGGTGATCTTGCGAAAGTGTTGCTACCTCTGAGCGAAAGTTGGTTCGGCGCAGAGTCCGCCCAGCTTGTGTCGATTCGCGGTTTGGCAAGTGATCCAAAATCTCCCGTGCTGCTAGTCGGCGGCGAGTTGTTACGAGTCTATGAAGATGCCAACTCGAGCTTTGGAAATACAAGCGATCAGCCTCAGGATGCAGGCTTCGCCACACAACTTGCCTCACTGCTCGGCAGGCCCCTGGAAGTGCAAAGGGCAGATGCAGACAAGATCATTTCTGACAACCTCGCCGAGTCGGCAGGCAAGAAGAAGCTCGTGATCTTCCTACTACCTGCGGATGAGCTTTGAAGCGTTCTAGCAACTCGTTTTACTCGGCAGATCGACGAGCATCTGGGCATTGCTGGGGTAGCGCTCCATGAGTTGCAGGACGCGCTGGATGGCGTCGATCGGTTTGTGGCCGGCGAGACCGCGGCGGAGCATGTGGATCTTGTCGAGTTGGAAGGACTGCAGGAGCAGTTCTTCGCGGCGTGTGCCGGATTTAAATATGTTCACGGCGGGGTAATAGAACTGCTCAGCGATCTTGCGATCGAGCACGAGTTCTAAGTTTCCGGTGCCTTTGACCTCTTGGAAAGTGAGGTCATCCATGCGGCTGCCGGTTTCAACCAGCGCCGTGGCGAGAACGGTGAGGCTGCCCGCTCCGCGAGTGTTGCGAGCAGCGGCAAAAAGTCGGCGGGGGATCTCCATGGCACCGACACCCATACCACCACTCATGGTGGCTCCACCTTGCTTGGCGTTATTGAAGGCGCGGGCGAGGCGGGTGATGGAATCCATCAGTATAAAGACGTGCTCGCCGCATTCGACGAGGCGCTTAGCGCGCTCGACAGCAAAGGAGGCGATGCGTGTGTGGCTGCGGATGTCCTGATCGTTCGAACTGGCGTAGATTTCAGCCTGGGGGAGGATGCGCTTGAACTCGGTGACTTCTTCGGGGCGCTCATCGACCAGCAGGATCATGAGATGCATGGTCGGGTGGTTTTCCACGACGGCTTCGGCGATGTGCTGAAGCAACGTGGTCTTACCCGCGCGAGGCGGGGCGACGATGAGCCCGCGCTGACCGCGACCGACGGGAGTGAACATGTCGATCACGCGTGTGGTGAAGCGGTCTTTGCGTGTTTCGAGCTGGATCTTTTTATTGGGATTGATGGCTTTCAGTTCTTCAAAGAGGGGCATGTCACGCATGGCCTCTGGGGCTCGGCCATTCACTTCTGCGATGCTGGTGACCTGCGGCCCACGCGGACCTTTCTGGGCGATGCCTTTCATGTACATGCCTTCACGCAGACCGTATTGGCGGATGAAGTCTCCGGAGACAAAGGCGTCATTCGGGTGCTGCGAGTACATGCGCTCGCGCTGGCGAAGGAATCCGTAGCCTTTCGGGGTCATTTCGAGAACACCATCGGCAGGCTCAGGTGGTCCGAGCGGTACTTCAGGCAGGCGGGGACGATCATCCTCGTTGTTGCTATAATGGTTATTCCGCTGCTGTGAATTCTGCGAATGCTGGGAGCCGCCGCGTGAAGAACCACGTTCTTCGTTGTTGCCGCCTTGCCCCTCTG
>JBEBGU010000265.1:0-5894 GCA_040081325.1 Prosthecobacter sp. | reverse complement strand
GTGCTGCACTGGGGCCGATGCTGCGCGAATACATCATCAGTGAGGCCATGCACGCGCTCGGCATCCCCACCACACGCAGTCTCGCGGTGGCGACCACCGGAGAAATGGTATTTCGCCAAGAACCACTTCCCGGCGCTGTGCTTACACGCGTCGCCGCCAGTCACATCCGCGTAGGCACTTTTGAATGGGCCTCCGCACGCGGGGATAAAGAAGCGCTGCGATCACTCGCCGATCACACGCTGCAGCGTCACTACCCGCATCTCGCTGATGCTGAAAATCCGTATCTCGCGTTTCTCAAAGCGGTGATGGAACAACAGGCGTCACTGATCGCCAAGTGGCTGCACGTCGGCTTCATTCATGGCGTGATGAACACCGACAACATGGCGCTCTGTGGCGAGACGATCGACTATGGCCCATGTGCCTTTATGGATGCGTATGATCCGGCGACTGTGTTCAGCTCCATCGACCAGCACGGGCGCTATGCTTATGGCAATCAGCCGCACATCGCCCAATGGAATTTGGCTCGCCTAGCTGAAGCCTTGCTGCCGCTTTTGCACGATGATGAAAAGCAGGCCATCGAGCTGGCGAACGAAGCCATCACAGGATTTCAGACGCGCTTCAAAAACCACTGGCTCGCCGGCATGAGGAAGAAGATCGGCCTCTTCACCGAAGACAGCGAAGACACCGCTTTGATCCAAGCTCTGCTTGAATGGATGCAGCAATCAAAAGCAGATTTTACCAACACCTTCCGTGTCCTGAGTTCAGAATCTTCAGCAAGCGTCTCCTCAGAAACGGCCTTTCAAGATTGGCATCAGCGGTGGCAAATGCGCCTGAGTCAGCAGCCACAGTCGGCCAGTGAAGTCGCCGACCTAATGCGCCAAAACAATCCGGCATTCATCCCGCGCAATCACAAGGTCGAGGAGGCTCTCGACGCAGCCTCTGAGCATGGCGATCTCAGCGTCATGCAGCGCTTGCTCACGGTTTTGACAAAGCCCTACGATCATGCGCAAGAGCTGCCTGAATACAGCCAGCCTTCATCTTCTGAGATGTATCAGACCTATTGCGGAACTTGAGTCGAGCGACTCGTGATCTTTCCAAACACAGATCGAACAAGGCTTCATGGCAGGCATCCAATGCAGCGTGATGCTTTCTGGCATGACCCATGCTTAAAGGCTCATAGGAACCCAATCCAAATCTATGATGACTCGCTTCCCTCGGCCTGGTTGTTGGTATCGTTTCACTGCCACCGACTGGCAGTTCATCCGCGACGCGCTCGCTCTGACGCAAAAGGATCGTGATGGCATCGTCGCACTTCTCGATGATCCCGAAGCGGTAAAAATGATTCTCGATCATCCGAAGCTCTTTGAAGCCATGCTGGTTAATCGAAAGGCCGCCATCCTTTCGCCGGAACTCTTCTTCTTTGTGCTCGTCCGCCACACACTGAAACGCGCTGGCGTGGATGACCTCGAAGTAGCCGACTACATGGCCGTCGTTTGTGCCGACTTCGGACTCCCTGCCACAGCGGAGCAAAAGCTACCCGCTCACCGATTGGATAGCTTGTACAGCATCGACTACATCACCGCGCTCGAGAACGCAGGGCCGCATGAGCGCTTCTTCATTCATGTGCAGTGCGCGAATCAATTCCTCGTGCTCACCAGCCTTTACCCGGACTTTTTGCATCATCGCGCCGAGCGTCGTGGCGCGCCAGACGTGGAGTTTTATGAGCAAGTCGTGGTCAGTCATCTCGAAGCCGCTGGCAGACATGCCTTGGCAGAAGAGTTTGCTCTGGATGACACGCTAACCCAAGTCGCCAGCGCCTTTCCACCGGCTCGTCGGGCCATGAATCATACGGTGCGTGAGTATCTGAGTTTGGGGGCTTGAGCATTCTCTGTGGCAAGGTCGTCTTTCGTGAGCACGTTCATGGCTCATCATGGAAATCGACCCTTCACTGCCAGAGAACATCGTCCGCCGCGACTTCATCAAAAAACTCGCAGCCGCTAGCACGGCGGCGTGGATGACGGGTGAGCCGCGCGCGATCTGGGCCAAGACGGGTGAGGCGGTGACGCATCCTCCTGCAAAAGCAGACGCCTGCATCCTGCTCTGGATGGCAGGCGGCATGGCAGCACCAGACACCTTTGATCCCAAAGGCTACCTGCCTTTTGAAAAGGGGCTCGAAGTGAAAAAGATGCTCAGCACTTTCCCCGCGATCAACACTGCCGTGGATGGCATCAAGATTTGCCAAGGCCTCGAAAACATCGCCCAAGTGATGGATCGCGGCACACTCATCCGCAGCGCCGTGCAGCCAGATCTCGGCAGCATTTTGCACAGTCGCCATCAGTATCACTGGCACACCGGCTACGTGCCACCGCAAACCGTCGCCTGTCCACACATCGGCGCATGGATGGCGAAAGTGCTCGGTCCGCGCACCACGGTGATGCCACCCTTCATCAACATCGGCCAGCGACTGGAAGGCGTGGGCGAGAGCGAGGAGCTGAAGGCATTCACCACTGCCGGATTTTTCGGCAGCGAGTTCGGTCCGATGAATCTGCCCTTCCCTGAAGAAGCCGCGCAGTCCGTGAAGCCACCGAAAGGCATGGATGCTCAACGTTTCGCCAATCGTGATAAGCTCTTCCGCAAGCTCGTCGATCAAAGCCCGAATCGTGAGGTCATGAGCGACTACCAGCAGCAGTCCATGCTGCGCAGCATGGACAATGCGTATCGGCTTCTGAGCGCCAAAGAGCGCGAAGCCTTCGACATCACGCTCGAACCCAAAGAGAGCTACGCCAAGTATGACACCGGACGTTTTGGTCGCGGTTGTTTGCTCGCTCGCAGGCTGATTGAAGCAGGCACGCGCTTCGTCGAAGTCACCACTGAGTATGTGCCCTTCTTCCAATGGGACACGCACAAGGACGGTCACAGCACTGTCGAAGCCTTGCACAAAGAAATCGACCTACCGATCTCACAACTCGTGCGTGATTTAGAGGCGAAAGGGCTGCTGGATCGCACGCTCATTGTCATCGCCAGCGAGTTCAGCCGAGATGCTCTCATGGAGGGTAAGCCTGGCTCCACCGCGAATGATCAGACCACCTTCAAAGTCGATGCCCTGACTGAAATGAAACACTACGGACTGCATCGACACTTCACCGGTGGCACCAGTGTCGTCATGTTCGGCGGCGGTGTAAAAAAAGGCCATCTCTATGGAGAAACCGCCGATGAGCGCCCACTTATCGCCACGAAGTATCCCGTCTCCGTCATGGATCTTCACGCCACTATCATGACTGCCATGGGCATCAGCCCCAAGACCGAATACAACATCGAAGGCCGCCCTTTTTATGTCACTGAAGATGGCAAAGGAAAGGCTGTGATGGATGTGTTTGCGTGAGTTCAGATATTAGGTTTTCGCTAGAGCTTTGATGATCTAAATCCCAGAATATCTGCGAGAAGTGTGGCTGTTTAGTTGCGCAAATCCAGAGCGTTGATTAGTAGCGCACGCGGAAGTCTTTTCCGCATCTGCGCTACAATCCAAAAAACGATCAGTCCTAAATACACACTATGAAACGCCTTATCCATTCGACCGGTCTCCTGCTACTTAGTTTAGCTCTTGCCTCCTGTGGCTCAGTCTCGAATAACTCTCCAGCCCCTGGCGCAGGCACTGCTGGCGTAATCTCAAAGACGTATTCCAAAGTGCTCATCCAGGACTTCACGGCAGGACCTGATTCAGGAGCAGACGCAGCCGTTGGATCGAAATTTGCAGGCGTGATCGCATCTGCAATCACCAGCGCCAAGCCCGGCACCCAGATCGTCCGTCAAGGCAAGGCTGATGCCAGCACGCTCGTGATCGGCGGTGAGGTCACACGCTTTGTCGAGGGCAACGCAGCGCTAAGACTTCTCGTGGGGATGGGCGCAGGCAGCAGCTATTTTGATGCGACCATCCGCATTTCAGACGGTGGCAATGGCTCTGCTCTAAACACCCTGAAGGCCGATAAAAACAGTTGGGGCCTAGGTGGCGGTTTAGCGGCATCCCAGACGGTGGATACGTTCATGTCCGAAGCTGCAAAGAAGACTGCCGCCACGGTGGTTCCGTACGTCAAATAAGCAGATCAAGTTGGCGAGAGAATTCACCCATCTCTCACCTCATGAATTTGTTCTATTAACAAAACAGGCGGACCGTGAGGTCCGCCTGTTTTATTGAATGAAGTCTCAGACTACTCTTTCGCCGCGAGATCGCGATTGCTCACCAGCACCTTATCCACCAGACCGTAAGCAGCGGCCTCTTCGGCGCTCATGTAGTTATCACGGTCAGCGTCTTTTTCGATCACTTCAGGCGTCTTGCCGCAATGATGAGCTAAGATGCGATTCAAGCGGCGCTTCAGTTTGTACATGAAGTCCACGGTGCGCTCCACATCACTAGCGGTTCCACGAGCACCACCCGAGACTTGATGGATCATGATGTCGCTGTTTGGCAGAGCGAAACGCTTGCCCTTCGTGCCAGCGGCCAGTAGCACCGCGCCCATGCTGGCGCAGATGCCGATGCAGTAGGTATTCACATCACAAGTCACGAACTGCATCGTGTCATAGATGGCCAGACCAGCCGTCACCGAGCCGCCGGGGCTGTTGATGTAGAAATGGATGTCTTTCTTCGGGTCCTGCATCTGGAGGAAGAGGAACTGAGCGATGATGACATTCGCTACCTGATCGTTCACATCACTGCCGAGGAAGATGATGCGATCCTTCAGCAGACGTGAATAGATGTCATAGGAGCGCTCCATGCGCCCCTCACTCTCGATCACCATCGGTACGATGAAGTTAGAGGGCGGAGAAATCATGGTGGGGAAATCGGAAGAGGATTGGGACATGGTGGTAATCAAAGAGTGACGGCAGACATTGTCAAACCTGCCGCTGAAAAGAAGCAACGTCTCCCGCCGCCGCCCGGACCCATCAAAATGCCGATCGGCGCTTCCCTTTCTCACGTCCCTGGCGGGTTCGATATTCCGTGGGACTGCATTTTTGCAGACGCCGAAACAGTCGATTAAAAAACGAAACCTGCGTAAAACCACAGCCCATCGCGATCTCCAACACGCCTCGATCACTTTCCAAAAGTTCCCGACAGGCGGCCTGGAGTCGTAGGCGATTCAAAAACTCGCTCATCGTCCGCCCCGCATGTTTTTTGAACTGACGTGCAAAGGTGGGCCGGCTCAGATCGGTGAGCACCAGCACATCCTCTAGCCTGACCTCCTCCCGAAAATGCGCGATCAAATGCCGCATCGCTTTCGAGATCGACTGCTGGTAGTGAGACTCCGCAGCCAGAGTAAAAGAACGCACGGAAAGAAAGGTCCGCTCCGCCTCAGGAGCCGCTGCGATCATCGCCAGTGTGCGCAGCAATAGCGCGAGCTGCTCCACGCCCTGCGCCTGCATCATCTCATAAAGTAGAGCTGAGATTCGCGTCGCCGTCGATCCACTCAGTCGCAGTCCGCGCCCTGCACGCTCGAACAACTCCAGCAGCGCTAGATTCTCCGGGAACGCCCAAAACGGATGCCCCTCCGGGAAATGCCACTGCACCGAGATACCGCCTGAAGTCCCCCGCGTGTGCCAGTAGTGGGGCAACTTACTGCCGAGCAAGACGAGGTCACCGCCCTCAAACGAGCCGATGTGATCGCCCACAAACCGCGTCCCATTACCTTCAGTAAAAAGCGTCAGCTCCATCTCCACATGGAAATGCCAGCGCGTCCCTTCGCCGATGATCTTCTGCATCCTCCCAGGAGCCACCACGCACTCCACGTCCCGGATCGAGCGCGACCAGCGCAGCACTCGAAAGGAATGCCCGCTCGGAATCTGAATCTTCTCACGCTCCACACGCATGACCACTTTCGTAACACGGATGTCAGTCATGGCTA
>JBEBGU010000982.1:0-1513 GCA_040081325.1 Prosthecobacter sp. | reverse complement strand
GACTTGGTCAAAAAGGAAAGGCTGCTGGGGTTGTCGCGTTTGTTCCACGCCATGAACACCCGCCGCAACTTCCTCACCCAATCAGTCGCCGCATCTACCGGCGTTTTCTACATCGCTAAAACATCCTGGGCGCAGAAAAGCCCGAGTGATACGGTGAACGTGGCTGTCATCGGCTTCGGTGGGCGTGGTGGCTCCCACATCAGCGGTTATCGGAAACTTAAAGACGACGGCGTACGCATCGCGGCCTTATGTGATGTCGATACGAAGGTACTCGGCAAAGGTGTGGATGCTTTTGATCAAGACAAACTCAAGGTGACTGGCTACACGGATCTGCGGAAGCTGCTGGATAATAAAGACATCGACGCGGTAAGCATCGCCACGCCAAATCATTGGCATGCACTGGCGACGATCTGGGCCGTGCAGGCAGGGAAAGATGTGTATGTCGAGAAGCCTGTCTCACATTGTGTCTGGGAAGGTCGGCAGATGGTCAAAGCCGCGCGCAAGTATTCCAAGATCGTGCAGACTGGTACGCAATCGCGTTCCAGCCGTAAAGGCATCGCCTCAGCGGTGAAATGGGTGCAGGAGGGGAATCTCGGCAAGATCCTGCTTTCACGCGGCATGTGCTACAAACGCCGAGCCAGCATCGGCAAGTCAGAGGGTGAGCAGCCTGTGCCTGACTCTGTGAATTTCGATCTGTGGTGTGGTCCTGCGCCCAAGGTGCCGCTCACGCGCAAGAAGCTGCACTATGACTGGCACTGGACCTGGAACTACGGCAATGGCGATCTCGGCAATCAGGGCATCCATCAGATGGACATCGCCCGCTGGTTTCTCGGTGAGATGGAGCTTTCCCCAAGCGTGTGGAGTGTCGGTGGTCGTCTGGGTTATGAAGACGATGGTGAAACGGCGAATACGCAGATGATTTACCACGGCTATGAAAAGGCACCGATGATCTTTGAAGTGCGCGGATTGCCAGAAAACAAGGACAGCAAGAACATGGACAAATTCAAAGGCGCGGGCGTCGGTGTCATTGTCGAGTGTGAGGGCGGTTACGTTGTGGTGCCGAATTACTCAGGGGCTATCGCGTATGATAAGGATGGCAAAGAGATCAAGAAATTTGAAGGCAGTGACGACCACTTTAAAAACTTCATCAATGCCTGCCGCAGCCGCCGCGTGGATGATTTAAACGCTGACATTTTGGAGGGGCATCTCTCCAGCGCGCTGTGTCACACGGGCAACATTTCCTACCGCCTAGGCCAGAAAGAAAAGCCTGAAGCCATCCTCGAAAAGATCAAAGGCGACACCTTTGCGGCGGATACGTTTGAGCGCATGAAAGAGCATCTAGCGAAGAACGATGTCGATGTGAGCAAGAACAAACTCACACTCGGCCCGGTGCTCAAAATGGACCCGAAGACTGAGCGCTTCATCGATCACGATGCATGGGTTGGACAGATTGCCAACCCGCTCGCGGATCCGGCGCGATAGCTTTTGCGGCGTACCGACCGCGTTCTTCTCA
>JBEBGU010000264.1:0-5907 GCA_040081325.1 Prosthecobacter sp. | reverse complement strand
CTCCGCGGAAACCTTTGCAGGTAGTAAAGCTTTCCATGCTTTTGATTGCCTCATCCTATGGGATCAGGGCCACTCTTTGATCAAGTTTGTCGGGTGTTATGAGTTTCGGGGCGTGATCTATGGCGAGTCAGCCTCATCATCCGCCTGACGCTCCATGAAGCGCATGGCGTGATCGATGAAGCGAAGCGGCACGTCATCGGTGGGACCGTTTCGGTTTTTGGCGATGATGAGCACGGCCTGGCCTTTCTTCTTTGCGGCCGTGTCCTCATCCTCAGCCTCCATCTTACCACCCGCGTAGTCTTCACGAGTGAGCAGGCCGACGATGTCGGCATCCTGCTCGATGGAGCCAGACTCACGTAGATCTGAAAGCACAGGGCGCTGGCCTTTGCGAGACTCCACCGAGCGATTGAGCTGCGCTAGCACGATGATAGGCACATTCAGTTCTTTCGACAGCCCCTTCAATCCCGCCGAGATTTCGGCGATTTCGATCTGACGATTATCCTTGGCCCGTCTGCTGCTCGAAGTCATGAGCTGCAAGTAGTCGATCATGATCATCTGGATATTGTGCTGCTTCTTCAGTCGGCGCGCCTTCGCACGCAATTCGAGCACATCTAATCCCGGTGTTTCATCGATGAAAATCTGAGCCTTTTGCAGTTCACGAGTCGCCTTGGCCAGAGCCTCTTGCTGGGCACGCGAGAGCAAGCCGCGAGAAAGATCCTGCATGGAAAGCTGGGCGCGGGAAACGAGAAGACGACGCACCAGCATCGTGGCACTCATTTCTAGACTGAAGACCGCTGCCGGTATGTTGCAGTCCACAGAGATGTGCTCGACGATATTCATCGCCAGAGAGGTTTTACCCATCGAAGGACGAGCCGCGATGATGAACATTTCCCCGCCTTGAAGACCACTGCTAAGGCTATCAAGTTTGCTGTAACCTGTGGACAGTCCACGTAGCTGGCCGGGATGCTCCAGCATGTATTGAATGGAATCAATCGCCTCGGCAACATGGGAAGACAGGGTCTTTAAACCTTCCTGCTTACCCGTTGATTCACGCACCGCGAGCACGCGCTGCTCCGCATGATCGATCAGCGTGCTGACATCATCATCGAGCTGCTCTTTACCGAACTCATAGCTCTGATGGATGTTCAGCGTACAGGCGTGGATGAGCTGACGCAGGATATACTTATCAAGAACGATCTTCTTGTAGTGCGTGTAGTGCGAAGGGCTAGGAACAAAGGTGAAAAGCTCCGTGATCGCTGCCGGGCCGCCGACGCGCTCCAGCAAGCCCTGATCACGCAGAGCATTGGTCACCATGACCGGATCGATGGGCAAATTCTTGTCGTAAAACTCCAGCAGCTTTTCGTAAATCGTCCGGTTTGCCTCGTGATAGAAGGCGGCAGCCGGGAGAGAGACGCGACTCTCACTCAGGCGCTCATTCGGGTCTTGGAGAAGGCTGGAGAGCACGCCCTTTTCTCCTTCGTCGGAAAACGGCAGTGCTCGATTGATGTTCGCCAGCAGTTCCTCTGCCGTCGGGATCTCATTGCGCTTACGGCCAAACGGATTCGCCTGCTGAGGCGCGGGTGCGGCAGCTTGCGGAGAAGGATTTTCGCTGGAGGCAATCTCGACCATTTTTAGGGGGCCGAGAATGGCAGAGCGCACCGCCTAGCGCAAGACCTCAATGGCACCCACAATTCGGCATGACGAATCGTGAGTGACACTGGGGTGAATTGGCTCACTTGCCTTTCTTGAGAATGACATCACCCAGGCTGAACATGGGACCATAGATGGCATAAATGAGGAAGCCGACGATGACGCCGAGGAAGAGCATGGTGAGCGGCTCGATGAGCTTGTCCATTGAGGCAGCCATGTTGTCGAGTTCCTCCTCATAATCATCAGCGATCTCAGAGAGCATCTCGGTGCCTGATCCAGTTTCAGCGGCGAGTTCGATGAGGCCACAAAGATTGCGCCCATCGGTACCGAGCCAGTGCGACTCCATGAGGAAACCTTCATGAAGATTGCGCCCGACGGTGATGTGATCGCGCAGGCGCAGGAAAAACTCTTTGTAGTGGTAGTGCCATGAAGCGGCAGCCGTGATCTCCAGTGCGCTCGTGAGGCGCACGTTCGATTCGGTAAGCATGGCGAGTGTGCGGAAGCCTGTGGTCGCTGCGGCTTTTCGAATGAGCGTGCCGACGACTGGTAACTTGAGCGTTAAATCCTGCATCCAGCGCTGGTCCATGATTTTGCTAAAGTTCGCTAGAAGCAGGTAAAGCGCGATCGCAGGCACGGCGACCATGTAGGGCCGATGCAGGAATAGATCTGAAAGGGCGATGAGTGCCTTTGTAGCGAAGGGCAACTCAGAGCCGAAGCTTTTAAACAACTTAGCCAAAGCAGGCACGAGCGTGAAGCTCATGATGATGACGACCACAACGCCGAGAACGACCACGACGCCTGGATAGATCATAGCGCCTTTGAGCTTCTTGAGCGTCTTTGATGATTTTTTCTGGGCGATACCGACCCGCTTGCAGACGCGAGAAAGCTGACCGGCCTCTTCACCTGCGTAGAGGAGAGAGAGAACATCTTCGGGAAAAATATCCCGATACTTAGCCATCGCGTCACTGAATTTTTCGCCCTGAGAGATGGCGTGAATGACCTCTGCGATCATGCCTTTGTAGCGCGGGGATCGGACACGGTTGACTTGGAGCTTGAGGCTCTTGGTCATACTGATGTTACGCTCGAGACAGCGACCGATACCTGAGAAGAAAGCAGCGCAATCATCTGAGCCAGGTTTTGGGGAAGTGAAGAGCTGGATCTTTTCATCTGCACCAGTCACATCCTCAATACTGGCCGTTTCATTGGCCGAAATACCGCAGCCGACGATGGCTTTTTCGTGCGTGTCCGTAGCGACCAAGGTGATGACTTTGTGGCCAGTATTGACGTTCGTGATGGTGACTTTTTTGATCATACGGTGATCGGCTTTTTTGAGTGGGCTGAATATCAGGGTTTAGGTGGCCGCAGAGAAGTCGGCAGGCTGGGGCGATAAATATTGAAGCTCGTGCCGACGCCGTTCTCCTCAATGTTTGCATTGCCATTGAGCGATCTATTCACAGTGGCGGACACCACAGCGACTTCCATACTACCGAGGCCAGTCGGATTTGTAGTTCCCGAAAAAGTGATGCTCGGCTTACCAAAAATGATTTGGTTGAGAACGGCATTACTGCCCTGATCAGGCATGAAATTCAGGACATCACGGTCACGGATTCCGAGAAGCCAAAGGCGGGCCATATTCTCCTGATAATTGCGGACAACGGCGACGCGCCAGGTGAGTTCCTCTTGTAGCATGAGCGTGGAAGAAAGGCTAACGGCGGCGGACATCCCAACAGCAACGACTGCTGAAGCAGCAAGCACTTCAATGAGCGTGTAAGCAGCACGCAGTCTATGAGGAAAAATCTTCATGGCGGCAGCACGGGTGAGAAGTAGGACTCAAGCCACGCATCACGCGGCAGCAGAGAAGCAAAGGTGGGACCGACCTGTGTGTCTGTAGCTACACTGGCATCAGAAACGAAGGTGAGACGACTGGCCGTGATGCCATCGCCGATGTGGCGCTTAATAGTCCAATTGGTCATGACACCACCAATCCAACGAACATTGGTCGAGAGGCTTGTCGGAAGCTTCAGCATGGTGAGTTGTCCTTCGTTGATGTACACCATTCGCCAGTCATGAGTACTGCCAGCGCGAGGACTACCGGCCCAATTCAGATAGAGGCCGCGTGTCAGCGGTTGGATAACTTTCACGCCGAGGACAAAGCGGCGATTATTGTCACCGACAAAGGCGATATTGGTGAGCGGCGTCGTGTCACTCTGAACAATGGAAATGACAATCGGACTCATTCTTCCGGCTGCGACAAAATCAGTCTCATTTGTCTGCCCGTAGAAAACGATCTGATCGACAGGATTCGTGATACGAAGATGCGGCAGGTTAGGATGATTGAGTTGGACGTAGAGCGTGCGGATGTAGTCGCGCTTATAATCAAATGGTGGCTGAGGCGGCATGTCCCCAGAGTTACCGGTGTAGTCCACCATCCAGTAGGGACCGGTCGTGGTCGCTGACTTCGAATAGACATCAAGCATGGCAAATCCTGAACGCGCCGCAGCCCTTTCACGATCCATGAAGTGCCAGAGTGAATTGTCCGTATTGAGATCGTTTTTGACCACATTGAGAACCCCTTTGAAACGATCAGCCGCATCCGCAGACACTGGCCCAGTCGTGGTCGGCGTGGCTGTAAGGTTGGAAGGGAGCAGCTTCACTGTGCCGCCTGAACTATCAGTCGTGGTGCCGTAAATATCGCGTGCATTGAAAGTGTCATGCGACTGCACATACAAGGAGCGCGTGAAGAACGGCAATTGCATGGGACTGGGCGTGGTGCGCGCAAAGAAGGAGGTGTTGTCGCGTATGACCGTGCGCCCATTGACGACCCATAAAGCTGTACTGCTGCCGCTATTGACGACTTCGATCTGCACACTGGAGTAGGCTGGGGCGGAGGGCTTACGATAATAGGTGAAGAGATCTCCGGCCAACACGGGCGGGTAGGTCTTCATGAAGAGATACGACTTAAAGTCGTCCACACTCGTGAGTGTCGACGGCCGATTGAGATGCTCAGTCGTTAAATAAGCACTCATGGGCCGCAAGCCTGCATAGTTGTAGGGGAAGACAGTCGTCATGGCCCCAGGTGTGCGAGTGGATGTAAAGATATTCAGCGCTGTCCAGCCATCATCCGTGCTCACCCCACCGAAATTTGCACCCAAAACGCCAGACTGATTTGTCAGAAGATTATTGCCAGGCTCGAAGCCTTTTTCCAGAGCGCACTGCCAAGAAAATTGACGTGAATTTTCCACTGAGAGACGACGCTGCACCGCGAGATCCATGTAACTGACCTGAGCGCTACGGGTGCTCATGAGCGTCACCCAGGCACTCAAAAACATGCCAGTCGCCAGCATCAGCAAAAGCGCAGCAGCCATGAGGGCACCGCGTTTGGAATTTACTGTTCTGGAAAAGTGGGCTCGCATGATGGATCAAAGCGCTGGAAACATCGGAACAGTAAACATGAAGGATGTCCGCCCACCCATGTGATTGTAGGCCTGACGCATGTCTGTGACATCAATGGAGGCATTTGAGATCGGACCAAGATGACGTGCACCTGGATCTGGCCACCAGACAAAATAGAAGGAACGTTCTGCCGCTTTTTTGAAGCGATCAATAGGCACACTTTCAGCCCAGGCAAGACGAGTCGAACGCTCAAAGGTAATGAAAAGTGGCGTGAATCCATCTGCCGCCCACTCACTAGGTTTCTTGGGGTCAGGCTCGGGGATTGAGGGCGGATAAAAGACGGCATACCCGCCGGAGAATGCTAGCGGATAAGTGCTGCCGCGCGGGTCGTCACTGTAGCGTTTGACGCTCGCGTGAAAGCCCTGTGATTCCGTCAGACCAGTAAAGCGAATGACATCAATATCATATAGCGCCAGCACCTTCATTTGATTAGCCGTCTTGCTAAAGCCTAGAATGAAAATGGTCGCATTCTCAGATGGTGCTGTTGCGATAGTGTTCTGCGGATTGCGGTAGTCGAGATAGGGCAAAGGCACGATGCCGATGGCTTTCAAATGAGCGCGGAACTTCTGTGGCGTATCAAGCTCACCATGAACGGCTGGATCGTAACTGATGGAATAAGGGCGGTAAGTATTGATGCCCGTGCGCGGCAGACAGAAGACGGCGGTGGCACTCGTGACATCTGTGTTGAACTGCTCACGCATCTCTTCAGCTACAGCCATCATGCCATAATGAGGTGCAGTGGGCGTATTTTCAGGTTTCGTATCAGCACTGCCGTAAAAATTAGTCAGCCGCGTGCTCCCTAGC
>JBEBGU010000263.1:0-5910 GCA_040081325.1 Prosthecobacter sp. | reverse complement strand
TTGCACAGCGGTGCCTGGCAATGCGCGTTGGTGAAGAGCGTCCCGCGTTTGGCGAGGGCGTCGATGTTTGGCGTCTTCACCTGCGGATGCCCGCCGAGACAGCCGATCCAGTCATTCTGATCGTCGATGGCGATGAAGAGAACATTCGGCGGAGCCGAAAATGACGAATGCAGAATGACGAATGACGAAAGGAGAGTGAAGAGGAGCTTCATGAGTGACGGTGGTTTGAGGGTGGAAGATCACTTTTTCTTGGCCTTGCCCTTGCCTTTGCCCTTGGCGCCGCCTTTGGGCTGATCGGCCATGGTCTTCTTGGCGAGTTCGGTAAAGCTGTCCGCCTGCTTTTGCCAGACTTGCTCCAGTTCCTTGGCCTTTGCGGGCAGTTCCGTGGCGAGGTTGTGCTGCTCGGCGCGGTCATTCTTCAGGTCGTAGAGTTCCCACGCATCGCCTTTGGCAGCGACGAGTTTCCAGTCGCCGACCCGCACGGCGCGGTTGCCTTCATGCAGCCACCACAGGCTTTCGCGGGCGATGGTTTCATCTCTGGCAAAGGCGGGCACGAGGCTTCTGCCGGGCGCTTCGGGGATGGGCTCGCCCTTCCATTCTTTGGGCTTCTCGACACCAGCGAGTTCCAGCACCGTGGGCACGATGTCGATCACATGCGCCGGTGTGCGGCGCAGCTCGCTTTTGGCGGTGATGCCTTTGGGCCAATGGGCGATGAGTGGCGTGCTGATGCCGCCTTCATGCACCCAGGTTTTGTGGCGACGGTGCGGTGTGTTCGCTGCGCTGGAGAAGCCGGGGCCGAGGCAAAGGTAGGTCTCTGCACTGCCGGGTTCGGCTTTCGGATCATGACCACCATTGCGCACCATGATCTCGGCGCTCGCGCCATTGTCGGACGCGAAGAAGATGAGCGTATTTTCAAACGCACCCATCGCTTTGAGCTGAGCCAGGATGCGGCCAATCTCCTGATCCATGCGATCCACCATCGCGGCATGAATGGCCATCTTCGTGGCTTGGAAGCGGCGCTGTTCTTCGGCCAGCTCACTCCAGGGCAGGGGACGATTCACTTCACCGGGACCCAGTATTTTCATGGCTTCCGGGAAGGCATAAGGCGGGCCGACTTCACGCTCCAGGGCTGACAGCTCGCCATAGACGATGCCTGCCGCGCGCATGTTGGCAAAGCGCGACTCGCGCAGCTTGTCCCAGCCTGCGAGATACTTGTCACGATACTTCGCGATGTCCTGCGGTAGCGCATGAAGCGGGAAGTGCGGAGCGATGAAGGGAATGTAATGGAAGAAGGGTTGGCTCGCATGATTCGCCGCGTGGTCCTTCAGGCAGTCGATGGCGTGATCGGCCGTGGCGATGGTCGCATAGTAGCCCTTTTCATCCGCTGGCGGTGTCACCGGCACATCATCAATCGAGTTGCCTTTGGAGGTGAAGAAGTTGCCCTGGTTCTTCATGTCCAACGAGCGGTCGAATCCCGCATCGAGCACCTTGCCATCAATGTGCCACTTGCCGCTGTGGTAGCTGCGATAGCCCGCTGGTTTTAGAAACTCCGGCAGCAGTCGAGCCCATTGCGGCCGCACGCCCTGACCGCCACCACCGAGCCCCGGTAATTCATCACGATGAATCTGCTGGGCGTAGTAGCCGCTCATCAAAGCACCGCGTGTGGGCCAGCAGCGGGCGGTGTTGTAAAACTGCGTGAAGCGTAGCCCGTTCTTGGCCAGCGAATCCAGGTTTGGCGTCTCGATGTCACCGCCGTAGCAGCCGAGATCCGAGTAGCCCAGATCATCAGCGAGAATGAAGACGACATTGGGTTTGTCCGCAGCGTGGGAGGTAAGGACTGAAAGAACAATCAGGGCAGAAAGGACGAATAAAAATCGCATGGCGGCAGGGAACGGCATCTCGGTGGCTATCTATCAGATGCATGAAGAAGCTTTACCTTGCTAGGCTGGCTGGCATAGCCTGAGCGATATGACGACACGCTTCCCTCAAATGCGCCTCTACCTGCGTGCCTCAGCCGTGGCGACACCGGTGCTGTTATTCGTGACTCTCCTTTTGCTATTTCGCGGAGATGTTCTGTGGGCACTGTTGCCAGCAATCATTGCGGTCGTGCTGGTTTTGAACTTTCCATTCTGGCTCATGGAAACGCCGATGATCTCAACAGCGGAAATGATGGACGGGCCAACATGGATGCGGCGAGTCGCAACTTATGGAGTGTTCCTCTGGTGTTTCCAGTTCCCTGAAGTGAAGGCCTTATTGGATCGTGTGACACGCGAGCACCTTCTCTGGGACTGGCGTCTGATCGTGCCTGCGGCGTTGGTGACTCTCTCCTATATCTGGATGGGTTGGCGGAACGTCTCCGCGATCACGGACAAAGCGATCTACACGCATTACTGCCTGGATTGAGCCGTTCTCGGTGGCCTTCGCTGCGTTCGTAGTTCCGCCTTGAGGCGGTCCCCGACTCCCGATCGCCGGCAACTTCCCCGGTAATCTACGCTCCGGCGACTTCTAGTGACCGTGGGTTAAGGGTTATGGGAACGATTAACTCCTAACTAATAACTCCCCACTCCCTACCTTCGCAGCGCTAGGATCAATTCATCGAGCTTGTTCACGAACTGCTGCATCTCGGTTGGGGTCCAGGGCCACCCCACCGCGAATCGGCCATCAACCGTGATCATCGCGGCTTCGCGCAATGATAACCATGTTCGTTCGGCTTCTTGGATTTAGTAAAGGCTGGCATCTTCAGGCAAGGCTTAGGCGGCGGGTTTCTTTCGTGGTAAGACGTATATGCCTGCAACGATTGCCGCAACAGTCGCAAGAATCTGCGGCCAGTGGAAACGGGCTATGAACGAGAAGAAGCGGTGAAGATGTTCGGACTGCGTCTGAGGCCCCTTGGACCAAGCTCCCCAAGTTGTACTGTCGGTCCATCCCCAACCGAACATGGCCACGAAGCCAAGGCAGACAATCGGCACGAGAATAAGCAGCGTCCCAGCGACTGTCCGAATACGTCGAGAGGTGATTGTCGTCATCGGTGAACTCAGGGATTAGCCGAGGGTGGACTTCTTTTTGGCATCAGGGATACTCAACCTTCATGGGTTCAAGTTCAGTGAATCGAGTCCGAAGCAACTTGCCATCATCAAACTGGTAATAAAGACTCTCGTCATCGATTCCTCTGCTCGTAGCGTAGGTTCCGTAGAGTGCAGTGGGTCGTGATGGCGGAAATGTCGAGTATGATGTCCAAACGCCCTCTGCGCAGCAGGAAAATATAACCAGATGTTCATGTGGGGACGACTCTGATGCACACTCGTGAACCAAAATGGTCTTGTTCGTTGGACTACGAAGTATAGTGAGTGTGTCGCCCTCAGGAACCCCCATTGATGCAACCCAGTTCTGGTTGAACACACTTGGAGTCCTACAGAGGACCTCGCCAGATGAGCGGTTGACGAGTGTCAATGAAGGGTAGCTACACTCCTTTGTAGGCAGGGACCAGCGAACCTTGGGGGCATCCAACTCGTTGATCGGGGCTACGAAAGGCAGCTGGACTGTCGTGCAACCAGCAACAACGATCAATGCGGCAGCAAGGGCAAGCAGTTGGATTCTCATGGATATAACTCGGTCTTGGAGGCGAACCTTGATCATTCACAGATCGTGAGATTTGTCAGCAGCTTTATCTCCGGCTTGATTGGTAGGGAACTTGGTCCCCCCAGCGCCGTTCTTTGAAGGCGGCTGGCGGACCAGCCGCCCAAGGAGTGATGGCTGCCAGCCATCAGCCCCTGTGAATGGCAGGATGCCCTCACTCCTTGCTCCCCGCCGTAGCGCGAGTTTCACATCACCGCCGCAGCGCCAGCAGCAGTTCATCCACCTTATTGGCTAGGCTCTGCATCTCAGGCTGAGTGGGTGGATCACTCACCACGATGCCCAGCGTTGTCACCGCATTGCTGTTGCTGCTCGTGCTGCTGATCGCACCGGCCAGGGCCACGTTCGTCACTTCTCCCGGTGGGCCTTGGGCTCCATCGCTGCCATTGCTGCCGTTCTGACCAGCAGGCAGACCAAACGTGAAATGCACATTCACCCCGTCAAAACTCACCGTCACCGTCGCGGGGTCACCGGGATTGAGTGTCGTCACGGCATCGACCACCGCGTTGGCAAAGGGTGGGCCCTGCGCTCCAGGCTCACCCTGACTGCCCGGCTCGCCTTGGGGGCCAGCGCCGCCGTCGGCACCGTTCTGGCCCTGGGTGCCTGCATCCCCGCGTGGGATGCCAAAGGTGAAGTGCAGGGTGTTGCCGGTCACTGTCAGGCCCACGCTTGCGGCTTCCCCCGGCAGCAGGGTCGTCACACCGTCGATCTGCGCGGCGGTGAGGGTGACGATCGCGTCGATGAAGTCCTTGAGGCCATTGAACTGACCGCGTAGGGGCGCGGACTCGATCTCCGCATTCAGCGGTGGGTAGTTTGGGTCGAACATACAGAAAAGGACGAATGACGAATGACGAATGACGAATGACGAATGACGAATGACGAAGCGGGGAATGACGAATGACGAATGACGAATGACGAATGACGAATGACGAATGACGAATGACGAATGACGAATGACGAATGAGGAAGGACGAAGGCTTGAGAGGAGCGCGGACTTCAGTCCGCTTCAGAGGCCAAAAGCGGGCAGAAGTGCCCACGCTCCCTTTTCAGAAGCAGGCCGTGAGGGCTGCGGCTTCAGAACGGCTTGGGAAACAACCGTCAACGGCGCGCAGCGCCCTCAACGACTGTCAACCACGGCAAACTCAAAGCAGGCAGCGCCCTCAACGACTGTCAACGCCCGCCCGGCGGGCTCTAGGGAGCCATGCACTGCGCCTCATCACTCCAGGGACTCTGACCGGCGGCACCGATCACGGCCATGCGGAAAGCGTACATCTTACCACTGACCAGTCCCGTCAGGTCATTGCGGCTTTTCGTGCTCAGCTTCGCCTGCTGGAAAGCGCCACCGGGCGGATCGATCAGGCGGCAGTCCATCACATACATCTGCGTGCCCTTTACCGGATCACAGCTCAGCTTGATCATACCGGGGAACGGACCCATCACCGCCTTCACATTCTCAGGGCGCGGCAGCGGACCGATCGGCGTGCCCGCCGTGCCCGCCGTGCCTGCCACAGCAAAGCCTGAGATCGGGATCAGCGCCGGATCACCGCCCGTCTCAGCCTCCACATAGACAGCGCGCTCCTGCATTTCTACCTTCAGCGCCGCCACCAGACCCGGCAGCGCCGCGCGGGCTGCCGCCAGTTGGCCCTCCAGCGTCGTGATCAGGTTCAGTCCTGTGGACAGCGCATTATGCACCACCAAATAGTTCGCCACCGTCGGCTCCGGCGTCACAAAGAGCGCCACGCCCTCAGGGCTTGCCATCGCCGCGATGTGGCCGCTCGATGCCGCCAGTACTTCCTGACCATTTTTGTTATCCAGATCCAGTTTAATTTTAGCCATACGTTTAGGTTTCGTTGGGAGCGGAGGACTCGGCGGCTGGTCATATCTGGCGGTGCTATCATAGCGCACCTGCTGGTCAAATCGGGCCACAAGATCTCCTCTCTGGGTTCAGTTGTTGCATTGCCATTGCTTGTTTTGACGGCTCGGGCCGGTCGTCGGCCAGGGAGGGAGCAGCCGCGCCGCCGTCACGGCCGCCTGCGTGAAAAACGTATCGAACCCGCTAGCGGGCCTGCGCTTTAAATCCCCAGGACCACACCCACTCGCCAAATATATTTGGCTAGATGCCCCGAAACCATCCTCCCCCGCCGGATTTCTTGCCAAAGAAATCCCAGGACTGGTTGCCCGAGCCGGAAAACTTGAACTAGAAACGCCACGACTCGTTAGCTCCGCCGGATTTCTTGCCAAAGAAATGCCAGGACTAGTCGCCTGAGCCAGAAAACT
>JBEBGU010000262.1:0-5943 GCA_040081325.1 Prosthecobacter sp. | reverse complement strand
GCGTGGGGCTTTTGACGGGGCTCGGAAAAGCACCGTGGAAGCTGGCTTTGAATCCGCCCGTGCTGACGATTCTCTTTTCACTACTGCTGAATTTCACCGGCATGCACGTCTATGTGCCGCAGTACGTTCACAACACGCTGGCCATGCTCGGAGCCTGCGCGGTGCCTGTCGCACTGCTGATCATTGGCGCGACTATTGCAGACATCTGGGGTCAAGAACGAATGCGCTGGTCCATCGCCGTGCTCGCACCCGTTTTGCGCCTCGGCCTCATCCCTGTGGCCTTCTTTGCAGCAGCCTGGTATCTGCCACTGACCACCGAGCTGAAGCGCATCCTCATCGTCCAGGGAGCCATGCCGAGTGCGGTCTTCAGCATCATGGTCGCCAAGCACTACGGCGGCCACGCGCCGACTGCGGTGCAATGCGTGCTTTCCACCACGCTCGTCAGCATGATCACCACCCCACTCGTCATCGCCTGGGCGCTCAAAGCCATCGGCGTGTGATGGAGCATTGAATCCGCGCTCATTTGCATCCATGAACGATGCCTTCATCATGAACCACGACAACGAAGACAACACCGAACTCGAAGAGCTATCACCACTGATGGAGGCCATCGTGCCCAAGCTCGTCGCCTGCCGCATCCGTGAGTATCAGCCAGACGACTTGGAAGCTTGCATTGAGATCTATCGCTCGAACGAACCCGATTATTTCCCGCCTGCGGGATTGGAAAACTTCATCGAGTTCCTCAAGCTCGGCACCTCCTACTACCTCGTCATCGAATACGATGGCGACGTCATCGCCTGCGGTGGATTGGAGTTAGTGGGCGACTCCGATTCCTCCACCCTAGTCTATGGCATGGTGCATCGCGAATACCACCGCCGAGGCTTCGGCACCACACTGCTCGCAGCGCGCATCGCCCTGCTGGAAGTGGAGGATCGCCCCATCGATCTCTGGATGCGCACCAGCACAGAGACCATGCCTTTCTACGGTCGCTTCGGCTTCGCCTACCACGCCGACCGCAGCGGTCGCTCACGCGATCACGCCAGCCTCTGGCTCAGCATCGACGGCCAAGACATCCTCGACACCCGCGACGCCCTCGAAGACCGCAGCATCCGCATCCACCTCAATGAAGACGAGGGCGATGAAGAAGAGGGGTGCTGAGTTAAGCCCAGAAGCATGAGTTGGAAAACGGAGCCATTATTTCAATGGTTGCCCAACTTGATGGACGGACAATCTCAGGCCTTGCCCGTCAACGGCCCAACCAACTTTCTGAGATGATCTGCTTCGACGACTATCCGTATGCGCCAATTCGCGAAGCCTTGGGCACCATCCTTGGCCGAATTGCCTTGGTTGCCTTATCCATCCTGATTTCCGCGATGCTCGCTGGTGTGACAGCGACGCGCAGTCTGGCTGGTATCGTGATCGGCCTTGTGACTCTACCAGCGATGATTCCTATCTCACTCTTCTGGAGTGTGGGTTTCTTTGTTTTGCCATTCCTGGTGATTTTTACCTGCATGTTTGCACGCAGCGAATGGCCGCTTCGGAGCGTGGTCATTTGTGTGATCCTGATGTGGTGGAATCTGCACGGGACCATGCGCTGGGCGTTCTTCGACAGCCCCCTCGTTAAACAGGAAGAAAAGCTGCAATCTGAGATGCAGAACGCATTGGAAGCATCTCGCCAAAACAGCCAGACAATCATCGACTCGCGCCCGAGATAAAGTAGGTGATCTCGCAACCACACGGGATCAGTGACAGACCTTCTTCGAACCACGGAGTGGTTCTCCATGAATAGCCGTGGGTTGAGGCACGAAACCCACGGTCAGGCCCAAGACGCATCAGACATCCAGGTGCAACCCCGGAGGGCGTTGCCCAATGCGCGGGCGATGTCATCGGGATGCGGAGCGTGTAGTGGGCACCGAGTTCGGCGCGCATTGGGCAACTCCTCCGGAGTTGATGCACGCACTGTCGTTGGTTTGCATCACGACCTGGGGTCTGCTGACCCCAGGCTATTCATGGAGAACCACTCCGTGGTTCATGCAGACTTCTTTTACTTTAGGGTAGCTCTGCTGAAACGAGGCATGGGTGGTGACCGTTCCAAGCGACCTGCCATGAAGCTCCTTTTCTTTACCCTCCTCGTCATCGCTACATCCCTCACCGCCGCTGATCCTAAACCGGCAAGCACTGGTCCGAAGTGGAAGAAGCTCAATCCACAGACACCCGCAGGGTTCACGCTGAAGACGCTGGAGGTCGCGAAGTATCCTGAGCACACGGTCGAGCTCTATGTCTATGTGCCGGGCGCGAAGGGCATCTGGCCCTGCATTCTCGACATCCACGGCGGTGGCTGGAAGGCGCGGCAGGTGGAGGCTGACAAGCCGATGATGGAGCGCCTGGCTCAGCGCGGTTTTGTGACGGCGCTGGTGGGCTATCGCCTATCTACGGAAGCAAAATATCCCGCCGCACTGCATGACTGCAAAGCCGCCCTGCGCTGCCTGCGTGCTCATGCCAAGGAACTCAAGCTCGACCCCGAGCGCATCGGCTGCATGGGCGGCTCTGCCGGCGGGCATTTGTCTGGCCTGACCGCCATGACCACCGGCCTGTCCGAGTTTGAGGGCGAGGGTCCATTTAAAGATCAGGCCAGCGCCGTGAAAGCCTGCATCGTCATGGCTGCCACGCAGGATCTGATCGCTTCCAATCGCGACAAGACGGGCGAAGGCAGCGTGCTCTTCTTTGGTGCCAGCGCGCAGGATAAGCCAGAGATCTACACCGCGGCCTCTCCCATCACCCATGTCCGCGCGGGAGTGCCGCCCACGATCTTCATTGAGGGCGAAAAAGACACGCTCAAAGTCGGTCGCGCAGAGATGATGGAGAAGCTCAAAGCTCTCGGCATCGAGACCGCCGTTCACACGCTCAAAGACGCGCCGCATCCCTATTGGATGAGTGATCCCTGGTGCGCGCAGACGGTGGACATCGCTGCTGCTTTCTTCAAAAAGCATCTGGGTGAGCCGGTGATGAAATGAGAGTTCGAGCGTGTGGTGCTTGCGCTGAGTTGAGCCTCTGCCACACTCGGCGTCCCTATGTCCACCATCGTTGTCGCCCAGAAGAACGGAGTCGCCTGCATCGGCGCAGATACCATGAGCTGCCTCGGCTCGCTGCGTCAGAAGGCGCATCACATCGTCAATAAAACCAAGATCACCAAGATCGCCGACAGCTACATCGGCCTGACCGGCACCTCCGCGAGTTTAGTGGTGATGAACAGCTACTTCGCTAACCCCGAGCGCCCGCGTGATTTCTCAGGCACGGACGCGATTTTCGAGACCTTTCGCCACGCGCATCATTGGATGAAGGCCGAGTACTTCATGACCACCATGGCCTCGAAAGAAGAAGAGTATGAGACCACGCAGTTCTACGGCCTCGTCGCCAATCCTCACGGCATCTTCGCCCTCTACTCCTACCGCAGCGCGCAGCAGTTTCACAAATTCTGGGCCGCTGGCTCAGGCCGCGACTACGCCCTCGGTGCCATGCAGAGCGTCTATGATCAGTGTGATGACGTGGTGGACATCGTCAAAGCCGGCCTGAGTGCTTCCGCTGAGTTTGACAGCGCTACCGGCGCACCTTTTGAGATCCACAAGTGTGATCTAGCAACTGCACCAGCCAAGCCAACCAAGAAGACGCGCAAAAGCTAATCCCATGAAATCCCATCTCCTCCCATTCTTCCTCATCACGGCAGCTCTCGCTGACGGCCCTAAAGACAACCTTGCTGAAAATGTGCGGCCCGTTCCGCCTCCTGGAGTCGCGGTGCCTGAGGCGGATGCAAAAGCGCTGATGCAGGGTTTGTCGGAACTGCGAGCGGCCATTGATGCGGCAGTGAAGGCGCAGGCAAAGAATCCGAAGCTGGCGGATCTGCTGCCAGATGTGGAGATCTATCACAAGGCGGTGGATTGGGCACTGAAGTATAACGAGGTCCACAAGCTGACAGAGATCAAGTCAGCGCAGGAAGCTCTCGCTGAAGGTAAGCAGCGTGCGGAACAGCTCAAGAATGGCCAGTCACCCTGGACCACTCAGAAGGGACTCGTCGTGCGTGGTTATCGGTCCAAAATCGACGGCTCGGTGCAGCCTTATGGCATGGTGATTCCTGAGAGCTACAGCGGTGCGCCGTCGCGTCTCGATGCTTGGTGTCATGGTCGTGGCGAGACGCTCAGCGAGCTGGGCTTCATCGACCAACGTCGCAAGCAGGTGGGCAATATCGCCCCGGCGAACGCGCTTGTTTTGCATCCGTACGGTCGCTACTGCTGCGCGAACAAATTCGCCGGTGAGGTCGATCTGATCGAGGCGCTGGAGCACGCGAAGAAGTTTTATGCCATTGATGAAGACCGCACGATCGTCCGTGGCTTCAGCATGGGCGGTGCCGCAGCGTGGCAGTTCGCGGTGAACTACGCCGAGAAGTGGTGCGCAGCGAACCCCGGCGCGGGCTTTGCTGAGACACCGGAGTTTCTGAATGTCTTCCAGACAGAAGATGTGTCCAAAGTGCCCGTGTATGAGAAGACACTCTGGCATTGGTACAACGCGACCGACAGCGCGCTGAATCTCTTCCACGTACCGACCGTGGCCTACAGCGGCGAGATCGATAAGCAGAAGCAGGCCGCCGACATCATGGAGAAGTACCTGCGCATGGAAAACATCGACCTGGAGCACGTCATCGGTCCACAGACTGCACACAAAATTCATCCAGACTCGCTGATCGAAGTCGAGAAGCGACTCGCCGCCATCGCTGTCGTGGGCCGTGACCGCACACCGCGTGAAGTTCACTTCGCCACCTGGTTCCTGCGATATAACACGATGCACTGGATCACGGTCGATGAACTGGAGAAGCAATGGGAGCGCACGCGCATCGACGCCGAGATCACGGGCGATGCTGAGGTCACGATCAAAACACAAAACACCACCGCGCTCACGATCAACATGCTTCCCGGCCATTGCCCGCTGAGCGTCCGCGAGAAGCCGACCGTGAAGATCGACGGCACATCGCTCGAAGTCCTGCGTCCAAAATCTGATCGCTCATGGCTCGTGTATTTGCGCCGCATCGGCGGCAAGTGGCAGCAGACACTGACGGCTCATGAAGACGGTAAGCTCGTGAAGCAGCACGGCCTTTCCGGTCCGATTGATGATGCTTTCATGGACAGCTTTTTGTTTGTGAAACCGACTGGCGCAGCCCTGAATGAGAAGGTCGGCGCGTGGTCGAAGGCCGAGATGGAACGCGCCGTGTTTGAATGGCGTCGTCAGTTTCGTGGTGATGCGCCAGCCAAGGATGACAAGGCGATCAGCGATGCCGACATCGCCGCCAACAACCTTGTTTTGTGGGGTGATCCGCAGAGCAATACGCTGCTCGCCAAGATCATCGGCAAGCTACCGATCCAGTGGACCAAGGACAAGCTCATCGCCAATGGTAAGACTTACGATGCCGCCCATCATGCGCCGGTCTTGGTGTATCCGAATCCACTGAATCCAAAGCGCTATATCGTCATCAACAGCAGTTTTACTTATCGCGAATACGACTACCTGAACAACGCCCGCCAGGTCGCCAAGCTGCCGGACTGGGCGGTGGTCGATCTCAATCAGCCAAAGACCGCCCGCGCTCCTGGGGGCATCCCTGATGCGGGTTTCTTTGATGAAGCCTGGCAGTGGAAAAAATAGTCTGGAGCAAACGTTGCTTCGTGCGTTGTAATCGCCGCTGTTATGAAATCGCTCACCCTTTGCCTCCTGCTTCCCGTTCTGGCGCTCGCCCAGACGGCGGAGAAACCGAAGAAGCCTGCATCGTCCATGCCGGAGGGTTTTCACGAGTTGAAGATCGGTGATGCAGCGCCGGACTTCGAGCTGCTCGGCATAGATGAAGAGAAGCACACGCTCAAAGAATATGCGGATGCGGATCTGCTCGTGATCGCCTTTCTC
>JBEBGU010000011.1:0-21389 GCA_040081325.1 Prosthecobacter sp. | reverse complement strand
GGTCGATCTTGGACGGCAGGCATTAGGGCTGGCGCTGGCGTGGGCACGGGGGCTGGAGTGCTGGGCTGATTTAAGAGGCCCTGAGCCTGAGGCAAAATGGACTGGGCGGCGGACTTCACGGCATCCATGGCCTGAGCTTTAACCTCGGGCGACTGCGCGGCGCTCTGAGCGGCGTCTTTGATGCCTGAGGGAAGCTTTTTCAGCAGTTCCTTGGCAGTGCTTTTTGCCTGATCAAGCTCACCGCTGGCCTGGGCTTGGCGTAGTCTTTCTGCGGCTTGCTGCAATTGCTTTTTTTGATCTGTCGAAGGCGTGCTCAGACGGCTACCTCCCTGCGCATGGACGGACATGATCAGCCCCAGATGGGCGAGCAAAATCAGTGAAAAGGTTTTCATGTCAGTAGGTATCAGTTGGGTCACTTGTCTGTTTTGCCAGAGAGAGCGCTGGTGTCAAAGATCAATGTGCGCACGCGCCCTTTCATGGAGCCGATGGAGGTGCGCGAATCGAAGACCAAGGAATCCCCGGATGTCTCGAAATCTGAGCGCCGAACCACACTGCGCTCTCCGCTTCGTAGCACCTGATCGGTCATGTGATGCACGGCACTGATGAGCTGCACCTGGATGTTTTGCGCGGGGTCTGCCGCATAGATTTCGATGTTCACCTTTCCGGCTTGAAGGCGGTCATCATCAATTCGGGTGAGTGTCTCAGCGCGTAGTTCGGAGGACTTGCGGCCTTCCGCATTGAAAGAGGGGATGATGACTCCACGATTGACGAAGTCGGTGGGCACCATTTTTCCAAAGGCGTTCATGCCATCTGGCGGCACGGCCGTCTGTGAGAGCAGCACGCCTGCGGTGGTGAGTAAAAGTAGGGTGGTGCGGCCTATCATTTTATACAGCCTCCTGCACGACGGCATGAATTTTCCTGAGTTGACTGATGACCTGCGCGATCTCGGATAGCGGCACTTGATTGGGGCCGTCTGAGAAAGCTTTGGGTGGATTCGGGTGCGTCTCCATGAAGACGCCATCACAGCCAGTGGCCACTGCGGCGCGGGCAAGCACTGGCGCGAGTTTGCCATCGCCTCCGGTAGTAGTGCCTAGTCCACCTGGACGCTGCACGGAATGGGTGGCATCAAAGATGACGCGGTAGCCGAGTTCACGCATCCAGTAGAGTGAGCGCATGTCGGCGACGAGGTTTTGGTAACCAAAAGTCGTGCCGCGCTCGGTGAAGACGAAGTTTTGGCAACCGGTGCTGATAAGCTTCTCGGCGATGTTTTTCACATCCCACGGAGCCATAAACTGGCCTTTCTTGACGTTCACCGCGCGCCCTGTCTCACCAGCGGTGAGGATGAGATCCGTCTGACGGCAGAGGAAGGCTGGGATCTGAAGCAGGTCGATATGTTCAGCGGCGATTTTGGCTTCCTCCGGCGAATGGACATCTGTGGTCACTGGCACGCCGAGTTTTTGGCCGATCTTCTCCAGCAGTTTGCAGCCATCCTTCACTCCCATGCCGCGATATGAGGTGCCGGCGCTGCGATTGGCTTTGTCATACGAGGCTTTGAAAATCCACTTCAAGCGCAGGCTGTTGGCGATGGCTCCGAGGCACTCGGCCACGTCCCAGATGAAATCCTCACTCTCGATGACACAAGGTCCGAGTATGAATAACGGCTCCGTGCCATCCACTGAGACTGTGCCGACCTTAACCACCGGGAGCGAGAACATACGATGCTGTGAGTTGTGTGCACGGACCCCACGTCAGCGCAGGCACAAACTAGCGAGTCGGATGAAGCCTGACAACCCTCAAGAAGCAGGAACTTGAATTTCCTTCAAGCTCCCACGGTGAGGCGGAAATCATCAGGGCGCTTTTTCCAGGCTGACGCTACCGGACAGCCTAGGCGTGGTGGTGGCCGGAGTGGTGACGTTTGGTGGCAACTGGTCGATCATGAAGTAGCCGACACCATAGTTCTCAACGACGCGAGGCTGGCCCACGGCGCTGGTGCGCTCGCGGACGACAACACCCAGGTAAGCGACGGTCCGGGGAATCACCAGCGGTGCTAGCGGCAGGCGAGCGAAGCTGTCACTGAGGGTGAAGGCACCGGAGAATGCGCCGGTGGTGAGCACTGGCAGGAACGTCGTGCTGGTGAGGTTACTGGCGGACTTTGCCAAAGGCACTTTCACCGCGCTCTTCGCACCGATCGTGACGGGGATGTTCGGGTTGAGATTGGCTACGATATCTTTGTTGTAGGAAGCTGGGAAGACGCTGGTGCGGACAGGCAGCACACCATCTTCACTGAAGATGAGTTCGGCATTCCTGACTGGGTCAGCGGTAGGAGTCAGCCCCATGAACACGCTAGGGCCAGTCGTCGGCGGGACGATGTAGCGTCCACCCACAGCAAGCAGAGGCACTGGCTGAGTCACCGTAGTCGGCGTGACACCCGTGGCTGTCACTGCGGTACCGAAGCCGGAACGATAAGCGCGAGATAAGGTTGCGGTAACAGCAGCGCTGTTCGGAGGCCGAACATGGGTGACGTCACCAAAGATGTCGTTGTCTGTGCTTGGCGTGTTGGACTCAATCCGCAACTCACCGAGGATCGATCCCTTGAGTGTCGTTGTGTAAAGAGTTTGGAAGATGAAAAACTCGCCGTTCGGACCAATCCAATAGGCACCTGTGAGCAACTCACCATCGGACGTGCGCCCTGCAAGGGTGAATGTGCCCGCTGTGGCCACTTTGAAGATGCCGAAACCGGAACCCTGTGGCACCTGCGAATTTCCAATGAGCGGTGAGCCACCTGGAAGCATCATGCCAAAGGTGTAGTCGCCGGCATAAGCATCAGCCTTGGCTGAAACATTGGCGACTGCGGTGGCAGCCCAGTTATTGCGCCAACCTTTGAAGGCTGTCGTGTTCGTGCCATCACTGATCATGGCGTCTGCTAGGACAGTGGCTGGAGGTGCCGTGCCGACGCCTGCGGTTCTGTTGAGCTTGAAGACCAAAGTGAGAGCAGGCAGGGCAGGCACCGTCGTTGTCGCAGGAATCCTGATCGTGGCATTCGTTTGCACGGCCCCAGTCACGTCGATTTCCAAGACACCGCCGATGAAAGAACGCGGGGCGGTGGGTGCGCTGCCGAAGGTCACTTTACCGCTAACCGTGCCAGTGTTCGTCACGACCATGTCAAAGCGACCACCAAGATTGCCATTGAGGACAGGGTGGCGAGTGATCGGACCGGCATAGGTTCCAGCGATGCCAGTGGGAATCGGGTCGATGGTGATTGATGAGGTGATTTTCTCCACACTCGTGCCGAAGAGGTTGATGGCCGTTGTTGTGATTGCATAGGTCTTGGCCGTTGTCGGACGCCCACTGATGAAACCTGTGTCCTTGTTTAGAAGGAGTCCGGCAGGCAGGCCCACGGCCGCATAGGTGACGGGTGAGAGATGGCGCGCTGGATTAACCACGATCTGCTCGCTATAGTAACCTCCGACGACACCTCGCTTGAGGAGAGTCGCCGTCAGATTGATGGGTTTAGCGTCATAAACTTTCACATCCTGGAAGCAGCCGATGACTTCGACATTGTCTGTGCCTTTGACCTTGCAGACATAGAGACCGTCATCACCTGCGACTGCATTCGTGATCTTCAGAGTGTTGATGGCAATACCAGTGTACTCTTCGCCTGTGAAGCGCGTGTCTGCGGTGGAGATGGCCGTGTCCTCTGGCACAAGAATCACTGTGGGTTCTCCACCTTCTTCTTCTGGCGGAACGATCTCTTCGACAAAGTTGCGCTTGTACCACTTGTAAGTGACGCTGGTCTTGGTGCCACGACCGACATTGGCGGTGAGCGTGAAGAAGGGAGCAGCGAGTTTAACCGGCACGATCTTGGTCGCGCTGTCCACTACCACAATCTCAGCAGGTCCGACGGTCAATTTGGTGGGGCTAGGGTTAGAAACTTCAGCCGTGTAGGTGCCGCCTTGGGCCACAGTGATGCCATTGGCGTTGTAAACACCACTGGTTGCACCGGCGATGTTGACCGCGTTCCTCTTCCACTGGTAGCGTATGTCTGGGCGACCTGAGGCATTGACAGACAAGCTCAAATTTTCACCGGAAAGCAGTGTACGCGAGGCTAGAGGCCCGCTTTCGAGCTTGGGCTTTGGATCGAGTGCTTGGAGGCTGACCGTGTTGCTGTCCACTGAGTTAAGCGCATTGGTCACACGAGCAAAGTAGGTGTCGGCAACGGTTTGGATGGTCGTGTTGCTCACGCTCAAAGTAGAGGTTGTTTTGCCCACTTGTTCGACCCCGTTCTTGAACCACTTGTATGTGAGAGGAGCCTCACCCTGGGCAGTAACACTGAAGAGAATGGTCTCACCCTGATAGGTTGGTCCTGGATTACGTGTGCGTGTAGCCACGACGTTCGTTACCGCATCACGCACCGTCAGTGTGGCGGGGTTGCTGGTGGCTACCAAAGTAGGACTAATGGTCGAGGTAAAGCGGCAGACATAGTCGGCCTGATCAGCCTCTGCGACTTCAAGAATCGTGAAGCTTGAGGTGAACTTGTTCGATTGTCCGAAGACTGCGGTCGCTGCTGAGGTTTGAACGGCGGTATCGACGCTGTTGATACGTTTGAACCAGACGGCGGTGTAAGGGCCAGGGCCTGTCACCACAGAACTGAAAGTGGTGGAAATAGGCGTGCCAGGCAGACTTGGATTGACGAAGCGGGAAGTAGGCTGATCAACAGCAAGGATGATTGGGGTGTCATTCACATCGACCAAGACTCCTGTGCTAACAACTTGACCACCGGCAGTGCTGGCGATGAATTTATAGGTGCCTTTCGTGTCACTGCTAGCAAGGAGAGAAATGGTGGAAGTAACTCCGCTACCAGCAGGAATGCCATCGACTGGCGTCAGCGTGTTCGATGTGATCAAGGATGGAGGCACTGGCACATCGTTGAGCAGCCATTGGACTGTAATTGGCACGGCAGGTAAAGAGGTCGAATCCACCTTGCAGGATAGAGAGAAAGTAACGCCTGGCTGCAAGATGCCTGTGGCTGGACTCCGTGTAGGGCCAGTTGTGATCGTGGGAGGCTGTGGGAGGGAGCCGACGGATTCAGACGAGACCACAAGGAGAACACCAAGTGTGTTTAGAAGTGTGGTGTCCCAACGGAGATTGCCACCGAGTTCAAAAAGATTCAGATCCGTGCCAGTCTCAAGACCAGTGCGGATGCCGCCACCTGTATTGATCGCACTGAGCAACGTGCCTTTGAACAGATGGAAGATGTCACCTGCCTTGGGGGTGTAGCCGTCATTGACCAGTGTGACCTGAGCCCCGAGCGCGATATTGATCGTGCCTTGTCCGCCGAGAACACTGGCGTTGCTGGCATTAATCATGTCATGCTGAGCGGTCGTCACGAGATCTTTGAGCGCGCTGGAGAAAGCATCCGTGCCGATGGCGCTGCGCCAAGCTGAGTAGGTTGCGTCTCCAGTATCCACGGCACCGGGGTTGTTATAAGTCGGCATGCGCAATTGAAGCAGGGCGGTGGAGCCTGCGGCAAAGAGTGCGGACCCATTCACATTGAGAGTTCCGAGCGCATTTCCACCCGCATCCCCGGGAGAGACGGTGGCACCAGCTTGAACGTTAAGTCCACCCTGTACCCAGCCTGTGCCAGCCACGGTGGCGCCGCTGTTGACGGTGGTTCCGAGGGCATTGTTGGCGCCGGAATCACCCACACCATCACGACCGATTTGTAGGATGCCCGCAGCCACGGTAGTTGTGCCGGTGTAGTCATTGTCCAGGGTCATCACGCTCCAGCCAGTGCCGGACTTCACGACGCTCAAGGAGGCAGAAGGCAGGTGTGTGTTGGTGCCGACATTGAAGAACTGACTATTGCTCACTCCATCGCGGAATTTGGCATCCCAGGCGGCTTCAAAGGAGGCTGGAGTGGTCTGCGCAATGGTCAGTATGCCGGCAGTGGTTGAGGCATTTTCGATGATTTCGGTGCTGCCATTTGTGCTGGCAGACATGGTGCCGGCATCACCATTGAAGGATCCATTCCCGCCCTGTGTAGTCAGGGAGCCAATAGAGGCCATTTGCCCACCGACTTGGAGGACAGAATTGAAATTCATCATCACATCATTCGCCGCTGTGAGGGCAAGGTTGTGACCCAACCGGAGAACGGAAGTCTGATCCTGATCATATACGGTGTTAGCGCTGATGGAGACATCACCTGTCCATGCACTATTATCATTATTGAAGAGTGCATAGCTTGTTAAGCGGCCATTCACCTTGTCGTTGGCATTTCCATTATTCGAATCAAATGCCTGGAGAACAAGGTTACCACTGGTGGTCAGACCATCCTTGAATTTGCCGTTGAAATTTAAGACCGCCTGCTCGCCACCGCTGGAAATGACACCGTCCTGCAAAAGAACAATCAAGTTGTCGTTCAGGGTGATGTTCCCATCATAGGAGATCTTGTTGCCATTGGCGACGTTGTCGAAGCCCAAGCGCTTGGTCTGAGTCGGGTTATAGACGACGTTGATGTCGTGCTTCACTTCGAAGGCCCAATTTTGAACGCTATCAGGATTCTGGATCAGGAGTTGAGCTGTACCTTGGCGCTCGGCATCACCGAGAGTGATGGTCTTACCTGAAGCGTAGCCGCTGCCCAGCATGTCTGCGGCACTGATGGCATAGACCGTACCCTGCTTGATGGCAAGATTGCCTTTCCAATCAGGGATGTTGCCACGGAACTCCATCTGACCCTGGCCATCTTTGATGATGTCCCCAGCGCCGGTCACATAACCAGCATTTAAAGCAAAGCGGAGAATGCTGGCAAACCCGATATCAAAAGTCGTGTTGCCAGCGATGTTGGTGACACCGTTTAAGTTAAGCGGGCGGCGATTGCCGAGGTTGAGCTGGGTATCGAGCGTGTTAGCCGTGGCATTGTTGGCGTTGATGTCGATCAGACCCGAGTAAGTGAAGGTATTGCCACCTTCGAAGGTCATGAACTCTTCGATATTCCAATCAACACCTGCGTTGTTTGCAGCACCGAGGAAAGCTTGGAAATTAGTTCCCTGACGGAAGATCGTGCCATCGGCCCATGAACGGTTCGTTCCAAGGATGGAAAGGGTGCCCGCATTTGCATCTCCGACATCTGCCATGACAGCGAGCGTCCCCTGGCGAACGTCTAGTAGCCCCTGGAAGCCGCTATTGCTCCCGGTAGCCGAACCATTGAGCGTCAGCGTGCCAGCACCAGTCTTGATCAAATCACCACGGAAGGCGTCTTCCGAAACGATCTGGGCCTGCGTGCCACTCACACCAGTGCCGACATGCAGATTGCCATCTGGATTCGTGACTTCAATGACTCCACCACTTCCCTGAAGGGTGATTCCACGATTACCGAGGGATGAGACTCCACCTGTCCAGCGTAGCGTGCCGCCGTTCATGGTAAGTTGCGTATTGGATACAGCCGTGGGATCAGCGCCGAGAGCCGAGGCAGAATTGATTTCTAAAACGCTGCCATTCAAGAAGGTGCGCCCAGTGTAGGAGTTGCTGGCATTCAAGCGCACGGCACCCGTCGTGTTAAACTCGCTTGGGTTTGTGGTCGATGGTCCAGCGATGACCAGCGCCTGCTCACCAGCGATTGTGGCATCCACATTCAGATTCCCCTGACCATATTGATGGATGATGATTTCGTTGCTGTTTCCCACCAAGGAGACAGCAGACCCACTGATCACATTCGAGGCTAGAGTCAGCGTCTGGGTCGGGGATACCGTCGGAATCAGCGGATCGACAGTCACAGCAGTGACCGTGGCACTGTAGGCCGTCACCGTTGCGGTTGCACCGCTGCCTCCGCCGCCGGTGAAGCTCACTGTCGGCCTACCAGAATAGGCAGCGCCGCGATTAGTGACCGTGATGGCCGTTACCGCACCGCCACTCACCGTGGCGACTGCCGTAGCTCCCGTACCACCGCTAATCACCACAGTAGGAGCAGTGGTATAGCCGCTGCCACCTGCGGTCACTTGAATGGCGCTAACAACTGGCAGATCAGACACTGTCATACCTGCTACAATATCGCTGCTGACAGGAACATTGCGGATGAGATTGTCAGCATCGTTCGTGGTCAGTGCGACGCCTGTTCCAGTCGTCGTCGCAGCGACAGAAAGGGTGATGGTGCTGGCTCCAGGATTGATGGCGCTGATGACCGCACCTGTGGCAATTCCAGCACCTGTGATCGGCATGCCGATCACCAGTCCAGCCGTGTTTGATACATTGGTGATCAATGTCGAAGTTGCCGTTACGTTACCTGTGTAGGTCTTCAAGAAATTAGGATCTGCTACGAAAGCAAGGCCCGAGGCATTCAGGGCCATACCTGCAGTCCCTGCGACATTCGCAGACAGATTCAAAATGTTGCCGGAGATCGTCTTGATGAAGGTGCCCGCAGGCACCCCAAGTCCAGTGACCGTCATGCCGACAGCCAGACCTGTGGTAGAGGAAGTATTGCGAATGAGATCGTCCGCATCATCCGTGGTTAGAATCACGCTGTTGGAAGTGGCCGTGGCGGCGAGAGAAAGGGTCAGCGTAGATGTGCCTGGACTGAGGTCAGTGATGGTCGTTCCCGACTGGATGCCTGCACCGGAAATAGGCATCCCCACCTCAAGACGAGCGAAGTTCGAGACATTCGTGATCGAAGTCGAAGTATCCGTCACATTGCCCGTGTAGGTTTTGAACAAGCTAGCATCACCAGTGAAAGTAACCCCAGACGTGGCGAGCATACCATTGCTGATGGTCTTGTTGGCTGCGCCGACATTGCTGCTCACGAGCACTGCGCCGGCACCATCACCGACGAGAGAAAGCGTCCTACCACCAAGATTCACTAGGCTGTCAGCCAGGGTGTCAAAGCGGATCGTGTTGATGTCCAAGTTCGATCCGAGTGTTCCAGTGAAACCAGCTCCGCCATTCTCAGAAATATCCATGCCCGTTGTCCATGCAGCGACGTTGTTTTGATACTCTTCAGCAGCACGCGAGTAAGCAACGACATCATTGGAAGCGGAGATCGCCGCCATCGTGAAAGTCTGCAAATTACCATTATTGCCCGCCGCATTTGAGGACATCGTCACCGTGGTACTGCCGACGGCGATGACGCGAGAGCTGGCCGCAAAGATCACTCCGAAGGATGCCGTAGCGGTGGCGGCGGTGGTGAACCCGCCACCCGTGAAGACCACGGTCGGGGCACTCGTATAACCGCTGCCACCGTGTGTCACGGTGATAGCGGTGACTGCTCCGCCGCTGATGGTCGCCGTAGCAGTCGCGCCAGTGCCAGCACCGCCGGTGAAAGTGATGGCTGGTGCTGTCGTGTAGCCTGCACCACCAGCCGTCACAGCGATGGTTGTCACCACACTCGGACTGGTGACGATACTGCCAGGAAGAACGCCCACTGTCGAAGGCACGGTGATGACATTGCTGCCCAAGACAGTCCTGCCGGTAAAGTTCGCGGAGTTGAAGGTTCTAGACGGACCCTCCACCATTGCAAAGTCGAGAGCTTCACGCTTGGCATTCCCGTAAGTGCCCCAGGAAATGGCACGTCCACGGGAAAGAGCGGTCGTGAAAGCATTGGAACTCAAAGTGATGATCGCATAAGCCGTCGAATTGATCGTTTCGACCAGATTGGCAGTAGCCCCGACGGAACGATTTAGGTTCGAAGCGTTGTTGTTGGCATTGTTATTACCCAGATTCAGCGTCATCAGATTCTGACCGACTGATTCAGAAACAATCTCACTGCCACCTGCCGTAAAGGAGATCACACGGCCAACTGCTGCAGTATCCGTGGAATAGCCGAAAGAGCTGGCAGCCGTAGTGCTGTTTTTGACCACGAGACTACCGCCACGGAAATTGAAACTACCAGCATTACCGAAACGAGCGACGTTCTGACCGCTATGGTCAACGATGGTGGTGCCACCGCCGAGATCAAAGAAGCCTGAATCACTGGCGGAGTTCAGCCCTGTATTCTGAATAACCAGCGTTCCGCGTCCGACCTTCTGAATCGTTTGGGCACCATTCAGGCGCATATTCAGATTCACTGTGCCACCACCCATGGCGTAGAGGCGCACGGCCTTGTCTAAACTGAGGCTGCCTGTACCATCACCGAAGGTGACTGTGCCGGTTTCATTGATGCCGCCAACATGGGTGGTGTTGCCACCCGAGACGCGCCAGCTTGCCATGTTGAAGAATTGTCCCGCGACACCAGCAGAGCCGGATTGGCCCAGGAAGAGGGCGGTGTTACCACCACCACTGCCGATGGTGAATCCGTGCATGGCGGCGTTACCGTTGTTTCCAGCATTGGTGCTGTTGAAAACACCATTGGAGTCCCTGTTGGCGATCCGGCTCAGGGCCGTCGTCGTCCAGAACCCTGTCCCTTCATTCGCGGGATCTGCCGGATTGTAGCTGATGGTCAGCACACCCGCATCAAGCAGCAAGCGACCCGCCGCCGCCGTCTGTTTCTCCATGGTGAAGTTGAGGTCATTATTCCCAGTGATCTGGAAGCGGAGAACCTCGTTTTCATTGGTGACTACCGCCGATCCAGCCCCCTGTGTGATGGAAGTGCCCGATTGCAGAGAAGCTACAACGCCCGAAACCGGTGTAGGCACTCCACCGACTCCTTTATCACCAAGTCGGCCACGAAGGATGATATGGCCATTGCTCGAACCATTGGTGGTTATGATGCGCGAATCAATGGCTGACACATCATTGCTGATGGCGGTGTTTCCGCCGTAAATGTCACCATTGATGATGAGTGTCGAGTTAGCTCCGCTAGCATTGACACGAGGCGTGAAGATGGCCTGGCCTGCTACATCGATATTATCCACGGTGATGTCACCAAAGTAGCTGGTGAGGTCATTCTGAGCTTGGAGGACGGTCTGATCACCCTGGATGACTCCAACAAATATATCCTCAGGAGAAGCAGCCGAACCAAGGATGATACCGCTGCTTGTGAGCAAGTTGCCATTGCCTTCGATCTTGAAACCATTGCCGGTGCCACCTGCGCCGCCGGACATGCGACCGTTGCGGAGGAGGAGACTGCCATCCGACACGGTGGTGAGTCCTGAGTAGGTGTTCATGCCGTCGAGCACGACCTGGGAGAACCCAGTCTTCAAAAGACCAGCCGTGCCAGCGATGTTGGATCGGATAAACAGATTGCCCTGCTGCACGGTGCCATCCGTGAGGCGCACAAAGCCGTTTTGGTTATTGATGATCGCCTCACGGGTACCAAAGTCGAGAACCCCACCTTGGATAATCGTGTCAGCAAAAGGGTTGGCATTATTACTTGTGGTGCTGTTCCCCACGGTGAAGAAGGCGCTGCTGATCATACCTGAGGCGATGCCCAACGTGCCGTCCACGATCAGAGTCGGCGAGTAAACACCGTCGTAGCTAGTGAGGGTGGTGCCGTTGTTGATGCTGCCGCCTGAACCGTCGTTATCTGCCGTGGGACCGAAGCGGAGGGAGTTGATGCTCATGTCCTGCCTGACGATGCTGCTGGTATCATTGAGGTTAACGTTCTGCCCAGCAGCTCCGCTTGTGGGGTCCATGACTCCATTAGCGGGAGTGTAGTATTCTGAGTCATCCAGCGGGCGGAGGAAGCCGCCGTCCAGCGTCATGAAGTGATTGCCAGAAAGGAACTGCTGATTGCGCCCTTGATTGAAGAGATCGGAGACGTTGGCGTTGTTGTAGCCAAGTTCGCGCATGTCTTCGAGGTAACCGTGTGGGATGATGCCGCCGAGAATACCGATGGTGATAGCCCGGTTTGTCACGCCTGTGCCAGAGCCGCTCTGCTCAAGACCAACGGAACTAGTCAGCGCCACACGGACACTGTCGGTGGCACCTGTGGGAACCGTACTGCCGAAGGTGGAGGTGGCATCCAAGTTATTGATGCGCAGGACTGCTCCAGCACTACGTGAGATTTTACCGATGGTCAGAGTCATCGCTTGGAGCTGCCCGTCCGCAGGCCAAAGGTCGAGAATATTGGTTCCAGACTTGATAGCGAGCACCGCATTGTTTGCTGTGGCTAGGTTTTCGTTATTCGCTGCTCCACCCCCTTGAATGCGAAGCCAGCCATGTTCAAAATTGATGTTAGCACCATCATTGATGCGGTCATCGTTGTTACCACCAGCAGTAGCGGAAGTGAGGTCGAGGCGGCTGGTGTTATCCAGCGTCAGCATCCCACGACGCTGAAGAGTGACATCACTGGTGCCCGAGAGACGGGCATTAGTGCCAGCGAGGGTCAGCCCAAACTCAGCCCAACCTTCGGCATCACCAAAGGTGTTATACGCCACACCGTTCACAGTCACCTGATTGCTCTGCCAGCCGACGGCAGAGGTGCCGAAGCGCAGGACATTCACACCACCCGTGAAGTTATTGTTATTGGTCAGGCGTAGTTCACGAGCCCCAGTTTTGGTGAAGCCGCCTGAACCTGTGATCTGGCCACCCACGATGAGCTTCGTGGCAATATCACCCGTCAAGTTACCCTGAGCCGTCACGGTGCTGTTAAAGGCAGAGGCATCATTGTGTATGACATTGCGGTTGGAATCGCCACTGAGCGTCAGTGTGCCGTCGAGATAAGTGCGCGGATTGGGGATCGTGTCAGTGCCTGTGTCGATGTAGTTGTAACCGCCACCTGCCGCATCAGCGGCGGAACCTTTGGCCGTGATGCCATTCATGGAGATGTTAACCGTGTGGTGTGTGTCCCAGTTACGGAAGAGGTTCAGTCGAGCGCCCACATTTGGGCCAACGCCGCTCGCAATATTGGTCTGGTCTCCCAAAGTCGGGCCACTGTAGGCGATCTCAATGCCGCCTGTCACATTGGCAGATGTGATACCCGTCCAGAGGCTGCTTGCATTAACTGGGACATCCATTTCCAGACGCAGGATACCTTCCTTCACCATGATCTTACTGAGCGCTGATGTGAAGGTAGGCTGATGCAAGACAACCGCCTGACTGCCCACGATGGTCAGTTCAGCACCACCACCCGCGAGAGTGGCATTGTTGCGAGTAAAATTGCCATCGAGAACAGAGCCGTTATTTAGATTCGTGTCGTAGGCGTTGAGATCGAGCCGTGATCCATTCGCATAGCCACCGCCACTGAGTGTGGTGTTTCCCGTCATGACCAAATGGGAGAACTGACCTGTGCCCGATGTATTGCGGAGGGCGCCAGTACCGTTCACCCCTGCCCCAGAAACGCGGAAGATCTCTCGGGAAGCTGAGGAGTCATCACCATAGTTAAGAGCCGCACCGCGCAGATCAACCGTAGCGCCCGAGGCAACGATTGTTTCATGGCCGACGCCAGTGGCACCCAGGGCGCGCGCATTGCCGACACGTAGCTCACCTGCATTGACCAAGATCTGACCCATCAGCGAGGCCCCCGTGTTGGCGGCGGTGAATCCATCCAGCACATTGGTGAACTGGCTAGCACTGAGCTGCAGGACGCCGTTGCCGTTTTTCGTTAAGCCATTGTTGCCGTAAACGATACCTGTCACGTTCAGGTTTGAGCCTGCGGCGAGATTGAAGGTGGCACCTGCAGCGTCTGAATTATTCAGGTTCATCTTGCCGCTGATCACTGCACCCGTGGCCGCCGCCAGAGTGCTTATTACTGCCCCTTGGTTCAAAGTAATCAGTTCGGACGTGCTGCGGCTGTCGTTGAACTGGAGGGTGCCGCCATTGTTGATGGTGGTGATCCCACGATTCGAGCCGAGTGCGTTGTTATTGCCAGAGATCTGAAGCGTGCCGCCGGTGACGACAATCTCACCGAAGAAGTTGGCACTATCAGAACTCAGGAGAACTGGCTGAAGATTTCCTGAGGCTAGGATGATCTCACCACCGCCCTGGACAACACCCAGAGTCTGAGCTGTTGTGCGAGAGGAAAGGAATTTCAGGGTAGTGCCCTGGCTCATGTTCACTGCTATGGCAGCTGGTGTTCCTGCTACGCCGCCGAGAGATGCATTCGTAGCCGTGTTCGGAGCAGCGATCGTTCCACCCACCTGGACTTCACCCTCGTTGAGGTTCAGAGGACCGGTCTGGGTGTTGAGCGCATTCAAGAACACTTTGCCAGCCCCAGACTTGGTGATCTGCTGGGCACCCGAGTTGTTTTGAATGACGGAATTGATCTGGAGGGCACCTGCCGTGTTATGCTGGTGGATGATCAACGCATCCAGGCTGGCGGTGGTCGCCGCGTTCTGAATGGCAGCACCAGTGATGATCGTTCCAAACGCCCCCACATTTGGCGTGACCAAGATGCCCGCAGACTGAAGCTGCAAATTACCATTCAATGTAAGTGTCGTGGCCTGGGCCGTATCGAAGCGGAGGGTGTTCGTAGTAGCAGCAGCCGTAGTGGCAGCAGCCGTGGTCACATTGGTGTTTGTGCCGGTGCTGTAAGTATTGGCACCGTAAGTCGCCAGAGCAGTGATCGCGATGTCCGTTCCAGCAGCAGCACTGATGGCCCAGTTCGTTTTGGCCACTGTGGCATAGGCACCTGTGGCCGTGCCCGCAGCACCGCCAGTGGTGCTGAGGATGCCTCCGACCGTGCCGTTGAAGTTGTTTGTGGTGGCTATCCCAGCCTCACTAAAGTCAATGGTGGCTCCACTGCCCACGGCGCGAGTGATGGCCTCCAAATTGATTTTCGAAGTACCACTGGAGCGTCTCACCGCATTTGCCCCCTGAGCGAGAGTTGTGGAAAGGATCTGCTCAGTAAGGGCAGTTCCACCAGCCAAAGTCAAAGTGCCGCCTGTCGTGCCGAAGATGTTCGTCTGGCCTCCGACATTGTCATCCACACCAGCCAGTGTGATGCCACCAGCACCACCTAAAGTGAGAGCCTGCGCATCTGGCAATTTGCCTCCTGTATTTGTGCTATAGTCCAAGACTAGCGTCCCGCCACGCACCAAAGTAGAACCAGTCCAGCCTGTGCCATTGGTGCCTGATAGTGTCAGCGTGCCAGCTCCAAACTTCTGCAACTGACCAGCCCCAGTGATGGCGGAAGTGGCGTTGTTGATCGTCACGGATGCGCCCTGATCCACCCCGAAAGCCATGTTGCCCGTCATGGTCACAAGACCGCTCAAAATGCTGCTGCCGCTGCGGGCGACCAAGCTACCCGCAGATGTCACATTGGTGATGTTGTTTGCCACGGCCAGACTGCCACGCAGTTCCAGGCCGACGCCGGCACCGCCATTGATCGTCACCAATCCGGTGCCCAAAGCCGTGCCACTCGTGATAGCGAGTGTACCAGCCGTGATGCTCGTGCCGCCAGTGAAGCTGTTGGCGGGATTGCTGACGATCCACAGGCTGGCCTCAATCTTGGAAAGCGATGTGGCACCTGTGCCATTGTTGGTAAGCTGCGGTGCAAAGAGGTTGTCGTTTATGGTCTGTCCACGCAACACCAAGGTCTGGGTGCTGTTGGCGGCTCCAGCAAAGGCGATGGCACCAGGGTTGGTAAATTCAATCTTCGGCGCTGTGGTGCCGATCACTGTGCCATCCGCCCAGATGTTCGCCGCACTGGTCCCTGAACCGATGGTGAAAAGGCGGCTCGTCGCCTGATTGGTGAAGCCCAGATAGCGCAGGCCACCGGCACCAGTGTTGGTGTTGATGACCAAGTTGGAGGCATCATCGGAGGCGTTTCCAAGACTGCTGGCTCCGTTCGCCAGATGATAAACATCAAAGCGGTTGCCAACAAAGTTGACGCCATTGGTCGTGATCGTGGTCGGGCCAGTGTAGGTGTTCTTGTTGGTGAGAGTCGTGACGCGCGCATTGGTGTCATTGTTGGTGCGGGTGATGCCACCACCACCACTGATGATGCCGGAGAATGTCTGTGCGGCATTGCGCACCGTCAGCGCACCTGCATCAAGAATGACGGAGCTGCCAACGGTACCTGTGAGGCCGCCGATGGTCTCACTGCTGCGGAGGCGGAAGGTGGAGCCGCCGACTGATGTGCCGTCAGAGCCTGCGTTGGAGACATTGACAACAGCATCATCACCAATCGAGCTACCACCGGCCATCTCTAGGAAACCTCGGCTAACGGTGACCGCTCCAGTCATGCTGTTATTTGTGCTGTTCAGTATCCACTTACCAGCGCCTTCTTTGATAACACCGACAGTGGCACCGTTGCCATTGGAGATGGTGCCGTTAATTGTGTTATCTCCCAGATTTTCGCCATCCAGCACCCAGCTACGTGCGCCTGCGATTCCTATGTTACTATCCAAAGCTCCAGTGGTGCTGTTAAAGGCTCTAGCAACCAAAGCCCCGTTGATCACGACTACCTTGGCACCATTGTTGATAATTTCTCCATTCCCCGGATTTGTGCCGTTGTTAAAGCTCTGGGTGAAAGTGATATTACTGCCCAGAGTCAAGGTGCCTGCACTTTGATCTTTGAAGACCAGAGTGCCTGTAGAGGTAGCGCCACCGCCAGCTCCAAGGTTGTCACCACCACCAAAGATGTCGTAGCGGCGACCATCAAAGTTTGCTGTTCCCAAATCGAAAACTCGGTTCGCCACTAGGTTGCCTAAAATTCCCGTTGTCTCAGTGCCCACGCCCAAGTTTCCAGAAAGTTCAAGAGTGCCAACGCCCACAGAAACGTTACCACTGAAATTATTATTGGTATTCGTGAGCACCCAGCGACCAGCACCATACTGATCGTTGTTTCCCACGTTTGGGTTCACACTCAGGCTTAGAACTGCATCCTTTTGATTGAGCATTCCGTTAATCGTATTTGCCCCGGTGTTCTGCCCATGAAGGATCAGTGTCTTGTTACCGTGGTTGGTGATGGTGATCTTACCGTTGTTAGCGGCGGCACTGCTAGAATCCGAACCGATCACCAACGGACCAACGGCGTTGGCGCCGATACGAATCGTGCCCGCAAAGGTAACCTCCTCAAATGATAAAGTGGACTGCTGCGGTGTACCGCCCTGGATGGGCAAGGTCAGAGTCACTGTATTTGATCCCGTATTGATTGATGCGATTCTCGTGCCCGCAGCAATGCCGGGACCTTTCACGGCCATGTTATCGACCAATCCGCCCACATCATCCAGCGTGATAGAGAACGCTCCGCCGACTGCCACAAGGCTTGACTGCTTAACCTCAAGAGCACTGCTATTGCTCAAATTAATGTCCCTATTCGTCACATGCGGTGTGGGGCTATTCGGCGAGTTAATGCGATTCATATTCACAAATTCGAGACGAGCTTCCTGCGGGGCCGCTCCGAGAATGCCAGAGATGCCGAGATCGATTGTCGCACCCGCCCCCAAACCGCTAGCACCAGCTAGATCAGAAACACGGACGGTGGTGACTTGGCTTGTGCTGCCGATGATGGGACTGGTAGTCAGCGAACTTGGTCCAAATAGACCATGCCAAGCGGCACCGCCGACAGCATTGAAATGAACGGTGCCATCTCCAGAGAAAGCACCGTTATGGACTTGGTTAGCATTGTCATCAATAATCAGAGTGACCCCCGAAGGCACCTGAATGTCTGAGCCTTTTTGTGTGGCAAAATAGCCTGCCGTTTCGTTGTAATCAAAGCGAATGGCCGCGCCGCGCAGTAAGTACATGTCGATGTCATCATTCACACCATCTGGTGCTTGAGTGGTGGTTGAAGGGTCAGACTCATTGCTCACCACAAGAGTTCCACGCTGAATGTAAACATTGTTAAATCGATTGGTGCCGCCTGTGTTCGCGAAGTTTTGTGCTTCCTTGAGGGTCGTCGTGCCAGTGTTATTGAAGATGTAGTTAGCCGTCGAGTTATCGCTGTTATTGCCAAGCATTCGGCCCCAGATGGTATTGCTGGCACTACCCGCAAACTCGAAGATCGAGTTACTGACTGGTTGGAAGTTGAGTCGATTGCCGGATCCAGTCACAATGTTTCCACTGATCGTGAGCTTACCACCCGTCTCTGTTTGGAGTAAGGCGCGCTGTGTTTTCGGTTCGCGCCCAGCGCTATTGTGATCTCCGGCCACGATCGTCCCTGTAAGATTCAATGAACCTAGTCCATGACGGATCAGAAGAGCATTTCTGACCGTGCCCGAGGCAAGGTTCCACGGATTGATATTGATAGTGTTATTCACCGTCTCATTGCCCAGCGAATGGAACCGCAAGATGGACTGACCAACTGTGGAGGACTGAATAGTCACTGCACCCGTGCCAAGTTTTCCTGTGTAGGTGTCATTCGCGACACGGAGTTCAGCGTTCGCATCCAAAGTTGCACCACCAATAATACCTGACACAAAACCACCGTTACCACCAACTAGTGTTGGACCCGTATAGGTGTTGTTGCCCGTCAGGTAAGTGGTGCTTCGGTTCAAAGTTAGACCGCCGGTGCCGCTGATGTTTGATCCCAAGACAAAGTGCGCGTCGTTGACGTTAACCGTGACCTTACCCGAAGTGCTGATCGGTGCACGCCCCACTGAGCCAACTGCCGATCCGAGCAGAGGATTCCCGCCAATGTGGATATTAGCCGTGGAGGTCACGGAACCGAGTTGGTTGTTCCCGTTGTTGAAAACCACGAAGCCAAGCCCACCTAAAGTTAAAGCAGATCCAGGACTGACGATCACGGACCCGGCGAAACGCGTTTGAGTTCCGGCATCCGTCGAATTGATAATACTATTCGAACCAACCGTGAGTAAGCCGTTCAAGGTGGCTCCGACACTAATGCCCGAGAGTGTGCCTCCACGTAGAAAAATGGATTCTGAGGAGGTCAAACCTGTGCCGCCGATCTCAAGCGTTGCCAGAGGAGCTACTGAGGTGAGACCTTCTGTCGAACCAAGAGAGCGTGGCTGAGTTGCGCGCAGTTTCCCGTTCAAAACATAAGTAGCTCCGGAGTAATTGCTGTTGGCTCCACCCAATTCTTCAGTGGCTCCACCGATGACCTGAACCGCCCCAGTTCCGATGAGGTCTCCGATGGCAGCCTGACCCGATCCTATGCCGTGATTAAGAACCAAATAGCCATTGTTTGTTATACCCTGCCCCCCCGTTCCTAGGCTACCCAAGCTGCCCCCCTCTCCAAGCTGCAGCACACCCGCAAAAATATTGGTGAGACCTTGATAAGTGTTCTGCTGGGTAAGGATAACGCGCCCCTGACCCGTTTTGGAAAAGCTCAGCGTTGGATTAGATACCGCATTAGGGTCATCTGTGATCGATGCATCTATTATGAGACTGCCACGAGTGTTATGCTGGTGAAGAATGAGTTCATTCGCCACGATCTCGCCTGAACCACCGGTGATACCAACCCCATCACCATTGTCAGTAAGCCTGACGTCGAACGCACCGATGTTTTTCGTGACCAATAACCCGCCCGAGTCAATCCGACGAGGATCACCGCTAGTGCTACTCAGGAGCACTACTCTCTCACCAGAAAGCGGTGCCGTGTTGAAGCGCAAGGAGCCGACATCTTCCGACCATTCGAAGTTACTGCGCACGTCAAAATTTACAGCACTGCTGATATTCAGCGGATCAATCTCGTAGGCTGAGTCCGCTAAACCCACAATGGTATTGAGGGTGCCCCTAGGCACCGCCCAAGTGGTTATATCGATTGAGGTGCCAAAGGTGGCGTAGCCGCCGAGGGTGTTCAGACCGACTTCCGCTGGATTTCCGATGGTGACGTTTGCTCCCCGTACTTCTAGAACACCACCTGCTTGGCGAGTCATAGAACCCAGGCCAAGCCTGGCTGCCGAGGATGATCCTGAAATTATCGTATTACCTGAGGCAAGTGTGCTAGAGGTCACAGAATCTGTGATAGCTGAAGCCCCCCCCTGAATACGAATACTGCCGCCAGCCATGCGTAGCGCCCCTGGAATGATGTTATTCACCCCGCCACCCGAATAGTCCAGTGTCAGATTAGCCGCATCTTGCAGTGTCGTCAGGCCGTTGTAACCCTGGTTTGAAGTAATAATCATCCGAGCACGCTGGGCAAGAGTCAAATCACCAGTTCCGGAAGAATTGCCCGACCAGACGCTCCCGGCCAATGAGCCCTGGGGAGCTGAAGTAACGGTCAGCATGGGACTCAGAGTATCGAACTGGAGACTACCTGCTCCTTTGAGGGAGCCGATGGTGTCTGAAAATTTAACCTTCAGTGCAGCACCAGAGGCGACACTGGTGTGAACGACGTCGCCGATACTCCCATTCACACCGGCAAGGATTACCAAACCCCCATTCACATTGAAGTTGCCGACGTGGCTGTTGTTATTGTTGAGCGTAGAAGGAGGAGCAGCGGAACTGCCCTGAATTTCCCATCCGAGAGCGTTCGTGGCGTTCACGTTGATGGTCCCACGACCAAGCAAGATTCCATCAAAAAATCCATTCAAGACATTCGAAGGCGTATTGATGTTAATGGTGCCTCCGCCCATGTTGATAATCCTAGTTCCATTAATGTTACTGGTATACAGCGCTTTGACTGTTTGAGTGGAGCCATTGAGATCAAACAGGACGTTGCCATTGAGTCCAGTATCATTGGAAATCAAGCCAAGAGAGGAGGATGCAGAAAGCTGACCAAAGCCACCCACTGTGGGAGCGCCCACGCCTGAACTAGCGCTATAAACGCCGATACGCATGGTGCTGGTCGTATTGGCTGCCACGCTCTTCACTTCCGTGTTGCCACTATTGGAATTCACACCCAGAATTTCCAAGGTGTTATTGCCAGTCTTCCTGAGTCCTCCAGCTCCAGTGAGATTACTACCAATGGAGAAGACCGATCCAGCCGTACTGTTGGCTATGGTAAGGATGCTGGTGCTAATATTGATTTCAGATGGTCCGCCGGCGACGTAGTTACCCAAAATGGCACCTCGTAATCCATTTGGGAAGGAGCCTGTTGCTCCGCTGCCGCCACCAGAAATGGAATTCAGTATTTCCCCGTCGGTATCGGAGGTATTCAAAGTGAGCATTGCCCCGGCCTGATTGCTCAATGCAGCATTCACGCTGGAACTCAAGCCCACGCTACCTGCTACCAACATCTCGCCTCGCTCCACACGAGCCGTGCCCTCAAAAGTCAGTGTATCCGTGTTGTTCCAGGTAAATTGGCCAGAACCCTCTTTGATGAGCAAACTCCCAGGGCCACCTCGAATGTTGCCGTTATAGACCGTGCTCAGATTGTTTCCACCCAAAGCGAGTGCTCCCGCGCTGGAGACACCCGTGAGATTGACCGTCGCTGTGGCACTACCACCCGCTAGGCTGCCGATTTTCTCATAGGGTAGCAAGTTGACGATATTCGAAGCCAGATTCAGGGTCGGGGTACCTGAGGAACCGAGCACCACTGAAGTGGAGTTTCCAATCATGTCCTGAATGTAGTTACGCCCACCCTGGTTAAAGCCGCCAGCAATGAGAAGACCATCATTAATGGTCATGGTCCCAGTCAGATCACTATTACCACCAAGCAGCACCGAGCCAGTACCATT
>JBEBGU010000261.1:0-5974 GCA_040081325.1 Prosthecobacter sp. | reverse complement strand
AATGGCAGGCATGAGATTAAAAAAACGCCTTCCAGCATCGAAAGCAAGTGATGAGTGGGATTCTCCGGGGGATCTGCACCAAGATGTGGGAGACAAGCTGGCCGAGTGCCTCTGGTGGCTTTTCGTGCTTTCCGAACGCCTCGGCATCGACCTCAACACCGCCTTCTCCTCCAAGATGTCCGAACTGGAAAAGGATCTTTCCTCCAGCCTGGAGAACACCGACGGATAAGCCATGCCACCAGTTGACCGCATCTCCAAAAAACATAGTCTCGGGCAATGAAAGCGGCCTCTTCATCTTCCCTCAAGGCAAGGACTGTCCGACCCTAGGCAGCGACCAAAAGCGCCAAGCACCCCAAGCTGAATGCATCGGGGTTGTCCTGGCTCCTTAACCGTGAGCTGCCTGCACAGGATCAGCTTCCTGAAAACCCAGTTCTGGTTCTCCGCCGCTCGTGATCTGGTATGCCGATGCCAGCTTTCTGGCGTCCGCTTTTGGCGAGGATGCCAATACGGTCGAGGCCAAGGTCTGGCTCCGTGCCTGCAGGTGGTTCGTTGGCTGTGAATGTGTGCTTGACGCGGAGTCGGCGATCACCTTCAATGGGTTCAGGAAACTGAATGTTGTGTTTCCGCAGATTATTGGCCCTTCGGCAGTACGCGCCCTCGATCATTCCAGGGTTGCCGAGCCCGAGGGGCTTTTTCTTTCCCGCTGTGGCTACTGCAATCTTGATCGATGAGCACAGAGCACAGATGCCTGGCAAACCGTGCTGACAGAAAAATGAGGGCAGCAAATCCAAGAGCCTATTTTTCTGCCCCCATTTGCTGTCAGCCATCCACATTCTCGATCTGCCAAAGAACATTCTGAGTCTGTCGTACGACATTCTCGATTTGGACTGCGGTCAGGGCGGCATGGAGAGACAAGTGTCTGTCCCATCGCACGGACGTTGTCATGCCGCCAGTTGGCCCCTCTGCGGCAGCTCATCTGTCCGAAAGGCACCTTCCAGCCGATGAGCTGTTTTTGTCTCGACACGTCGAGGGCGGGGCGAAAGAATACGCTGCGTATGAAACACCACCCATTGCTTGCTGTCGTGTGCCTTGCCCTTTCCCTGAACTGCGCGCCTGCGGAGGAGCCGGCGGTGGCTTTCAAAGAGCCGATCGCGGTGCTCGACGGGCTGTCGCGTGAGGTTTTCAAGGATCTACGCGCCGGGTCCAGCAAGATGATGGCGGCAGCGGGGGAGGCGTCCAAAAAGGCCGCCGAATCCGAGGGCAAACAGGCGACCTTCAAGATGGTGATCGGCACGCTTGATCCGTTTCAAGCGGCGGAGGCACCGAACGTGACACGCTACAAGATCGGCGGACGTGTAGAGATGGTCCGCGCTTCTGGCGTGAACATTAGCGTCCATATCCTGGCCGTTCTGGCCATCGACCAGCACCCGAAGGTGGAGAAGCTGAAGAAAGGCGACAAGATCACCTTCACCGGAAGAATCGGGAATGCCGAAGTGCTGGCGCGCAGCAATGCCGAGCTGCACCTGGATGTGAAAGAGGTGAAGCTCCAGTGAGGCGGTGGGTGCCTCAAGCCCGGTAGTCATGGAAATCCATGCTGGGATACCGAGAAAGCTGTGCCGAAAAACGGCTCTCCTGGTTGATTGAGGTATTTCAATCCCCATAATTTCGGCTCACTTCGGAATCCGGGTTGAGCACAAACTCATGGCGTGAGGCACAGATGACGCGCCACGGCGGTGAAGCAGGATGCGTTTGCAAGACACACCCCGTCTCGCCATACCTGTCCCATGCCTGAAGACACCCCGACCATTGAGACGCGAGAAGAAGTCATGTTTTTCGACACCGACATCGGCGGAGTCGTCCATAACATCGCCTATCTGCGGATGATCGAGACCGCGCGCACACGGCTCGCTACGAACATGGGCTTTAAGCTCAAAGAAATGGCACAGACCCAGATCTACCCCGTCGTCGTCCGCACTGAGATCGACTACCGGAAGCCCGCCACCCTCGGGGACGAACTCATCATCAGCGGTCGTCTGGATAGCGTCGAGCGCGTGCGCTTCTGGGTCGCCTTTGAAGTCCGCCGCTCCGGGGAGGAAACCATCCTCATCACCTGCCGCCAGTCTTTGGCCCTCGTCCAGATGCCTCAGGGCAAGCCGCTGCGCCTGCCAGAAGATTGGCCGGAGAAGTACAGCCACCTATTTTTAAAACGCCGCTGAGTTGTAACGGGGTCAAGATGGAGGATTGAAACATCACTCACGCCCATCAACTTCTGCCCACTGACGGGCACGAAAAAGCAGCAAATGAAAGATGTCGGGGACTCGGTCGTTAAGGAGCGACGAAATCCCCCCATTTCCTCTATGAAGCTGACTCTCACTGTACTCCTACTCGCTGCCTCACTGTCCGGCGCGCGCGCTCTTTCGCTAGAAGACATCAAGGCCAAATCGGCGCAGATCGACCAACTCGTCAGCACGAAGCTGCAGAAGGAAAAGATACAACCGTATGCGCCGACCACGGATGAGGTCTTCGTGCGTCGCATTTATCTAGACATCGCAGGCCGCATCCCGACTCTAAAAGAGACGACGGACTTTCTAGCGGACGCTGAAGCAGACAAGCGCGCGAAACTGATCGACGAACTATTGGCGTCTGACGGCTATGTGCAAAACTTTGCCAACTACTGGAGCGACATTTTGCGGGTGAAGTCCCAGCTCACCATGGGCAATAGCCAGCCTGCTGGCGCTGCCTACAGCAACTGGGTGCGCGAGTCCCTGGCGGCCAACAAACCGTATGACAAGATGGTGCGTGAGATGCTCACCGCCGATGGCAAGACCTATGAAAACGGTGCCGTGGGCTTTTACATCCGCGACTACAACATGCCGCTGGATAACATGGCGGTGACGACGCAAATTTTCCTCGGCACGAGCATGGTCTGCGCTCAGTGCCATAACCACCCGTTCGATAAATGGACACAGATGGACTACTACCAGATGGCCGCGCATAGCAACGGCATGACAGGCACCAGTGGGCTGTCCAATCCAGCCTTGGCGGGTATTTTCGGCAGTAGCTACGGCAGCAAAGGTAAGAAGACCAAAGGCGGGTCTGCTCTGACCGCGAGCCTGCCAAAGGGCATCGAGAAAAAAGATCTCGGTCGAGCGATGAATGAGATTCTGCGCCCACTGCGCTACAACACAGTGCTGGATCAGACAGACAAGAAGCCGCTGCTACTGCCACATGATTATCAGTACACGGACGCCAAGCCCAAGCAGGAGATCGAGCCAACGATCCCAGTCGCCTTTTCCAAGGATGGCAAAATCGTGAAGGAAGGGCAGAAACCGATCGATGCGTATGCGCAGTGGATGGCGTCAAAGGACAACCCACGCTTCACGCTGGTGATCGCCAATCGTCTGTGGAGAAAAGCGATGGGCATGGGCTTGATCGAGCCGGTGGATGAGATCACGGACTCCACCGTGCCGAGCAATCCACAGCTCATGACCTTTCTGGAAAACACCATGAAAGAGCTGAACTACGACATGAAGGCGTATCTGCGGATGGTCTTCAACAGCGCCACTTACCAGCGCGCAGCACACACGAAGGATGTGGAACTGGGTGAGGTGTACCACTTCCCCGGCCCACTCCTGCGCCGCATGTCTGCCGAGCAGATCTGGGACAGCATGGTGGCACTTTACAAGCCATCACCCGACACGCCGAGTCTGGAAACAAAGATCGAGCGTGACTCCACGATCCGTAAAATCGAGTGGCTGGACCGCTCCCTAAATGCCCTGACAGCGCAGGAACTGACCGCAGGTGCCACAAAGGTCGCGCAAGTGCAAAAACAGCTCGCCGTGGATGTGCGTAAAGCGCAGGAGCAACTCACAGAGGCGAACAAGAATAAAGACGAAGACGCCATCCGCGCGGCAAAGAAGGTGGTGGCCAATCAGCGCAAGGCCATCGATCAAGCCGCCGAAGAGATCATCTACTCGATGGGCTTCAAAAAATTCGCCGAACTCGCACGCGACGGGAAACTCAAGGAACAGGTGGATGACATGGAGTTTGCCAAAGAGATCGCCAACGTTATCCGCGGTAAAGAAGGTGTGAATCTGGACATTGATGAAGCCCTAGCCATTTACGCCAAACAACAGCGCACACGCTTGACCGAGATCCAGAAGGCCCGACTCAAAAAGGATGCAGAGATGCTCAAGGCTGATGACAAACAGGAACTTACCGCACTCAAAGCCTGGGAAACCTACCGCGATACTTACATGGTCCGCGCCATCGACCTGCGTGCTCCAGCGCCGAACGGGCACTTCCTGCGTGAGTTTGGACAAAGTGACCGCGAGCTCGTGGAAAACGCCAACGAAGACGCGACCGTCGGGCAAGCGCTCATGCTGCTGAATGGCAAAACCTTCACCCAGATGATGAACCCCTACACGCTGATCTCCCGCACGCTGCGCCGCACGGAGACAGCCGATGCTACCATCGACACGATCTATCTGAGCCTCTTCAGCCGCAAAGCCACTGCTGAGGAGAAAGCCCTGCTCACTCCGGTGCTCGAAGGCAATGGAGTCACTGGCAAAGGTGATGCTCTCTGGGCCGCGCTGAACACACGTCAGTTCTATTTCATTCAGTAATAGCAGCCATTGAAAGGGCGATGAATGCGCCGCCCAGCCGAAGCTCGTGTGATAAGTTTGTCACCAATTAACGCTGTGTGTGCTAGCGCCAAGTCTTCACTAGGCTCTGAATCAAGCATTTAGCTCTACAGCTAAACTTGGCATGGCCGGCTCAAGATGGTTTGTGACCTTTCCGTTGTTTGAGGCACGGGATTTTATCTTCAGTTGTAGCGGTGCATGAAAGCACCTTTACCCCCCAAGGTTTCTCCAAATGCCATCAAGTGTGATCGCTTCAGCCTTTACGGTTGGTGGTTGATGATCACACTGACGGCTTCTGTGCATCTCCACGCGCAGACCATTACCTGGAACAACAACGGCGCATCGACGGCCTGGTACACAGCCGCCAGCTGGAATCCAAGTACCGCCTCAGGCGCCTGGACGACGAGCAACGTCGCCCAATTTCAGAACACAGGATCTGCCACGACGGCAGGTATCAACATGAACACATCGGCTCTTTCTATCGGAGCCATCGAAGTCAGCTCAGCACGGACACGAGTCCTCACCATCGGAAATAGCTCGGGCACGACAGGCAACCTGACGCTCAATGGAGCCACCCTGAACAGCGTGAACAATGTGGTCCTGCGAAACGCGAGCAGCTTTGCGCTGACTCTTCAAAACAACGAAACTGGCAGCGGCAAAACCATGGGTGTGGTTTTAGCGAACTCGACAGACAACCGCATCCTGCTGGATGGCAGCGGTAACATCGCTATCAGTAGCGTCATCTCCGGCACAGGGCGTCCGCTTTCAGTCTCCGGCTCTGGCTCAGGACAACTAGTCCTCTCCACCGGCAACACCTACACGGGTAAAACCACATTGCTCACAGGAGGCACAGTCTCTGCCAGTGGAGAGAGCGCCTTCGGAGCCAATCCAGGCGCATTTGTCGCCGACCAGATCATCTTCAATGGCGGCGCTCTTTCGGCCAGCGGCAACATCAACTTCAGCAGCAATCGCGGCATCACCCTACAGGCGGGCGGCGGGACGTTTAACTCCAATGGAAATACCATTACGCTAACCAACATCGTAACTGGCGCTGGCTCCATGACCAAGACGGGAGCTGGCACGCTGAGCCTACCTAGCGCGCACACTCACTCGGGCGACACCATTCTCACCGCCAATGCAGGCATACTCTCACTCGGGAGTGTCAACGCCCTCCAGAACACCACACTGGATACTGGTGCCACCGGCACTCAGTCTGTGACCTTCGACGTAGCAGGCACAAACACCTATAACGTCGGCGGATTGAAGGGCACAGACGCATTGGACATCGGCGGCAACACCCTTTCAGTCGGCGCAAACAATCAAAGTGCCGT
>JBEBGU010000260.1:0-5975 GCA_040081325.1 Prosthecobacter sp. | reverse complement strand
AGTGGGATTACCTGTGGGCTGCGCTGTGCATGTGCGGCGCGGTGTATTTTATTTTCAGAAAGTGACGCGGCTGGGCTGACATAGGCCCGCCAAGCTCCTGCGCTCCGTAGTTGCGCTTGGGCCTCATCTGGGCTTGTTCGCGCCCCCTATGAGCAGCGAGCAGCGCAAAGCATTTCCTTTTTCTGAGTTTGAACCGAAGTGGCAGGATGTGTGGGAGGCCAAGAAAGCCTTCCGCACACCGAACCCAGGCGATGAGGACTTCGATGCCTCGAAGCCGAAGTACTTCGTGCTCGACATGTTTCCCTATCCCAGCGGCGCGGGCCTGCACGTCGGTCATCCCGAAGGTTACACCGCCACGGACATCATCGGTCGCTTCAAGAAGATGTCGGGCTTCAATGTGCTGCACCCGATGGGCTGGGACGCTTTTGGTCTGCCTGCCGAGCAGTATGCGATCAAGACAGGTCAGCATCCGCGCACGACGACGGAGCAGAACATCGAGGGCTTTCGCGGCCAGTTGAAGCGCCTCGGTTTCGCCTATGACTGGGATCGTGAGGTGAACACGACCGATCCGGGTTACTTCAAATGGACGCAGTGGATCTTCCTGAAGCTGTACAATTCGTATGTGAGTGATGAAGGCAAAGCGCGCCCGATCAGCGAACTCGAAGCACAGGGCCTGAGCCGTGAAGAGATCGACGCGCGTCGTCTGGCCTATGTCAGTGAAGCGCCGGTGAACTGGTGCCCAGAACTCGGCACGGTGCTGGCGAATGAAGAAGTACAGGATGGGAAGAGCGAGGTCGGCGGGTTCCCTGTCGAGCGCCGCCCGATGCGCCAGTGGATGCTGCGCATCACGTCTTTTGCGCAGCGCTTGATCGACGAACTCGACGGTCTGGACTGGCCGGATGGCATCAAGATGCTGCAACGCAACTGGATCGGCCATAGCGAAGGCGCTCATGTGAAGTTCCAGGTCGATGGCATCGACGAAACCATCACCGTTTTCACCACACGGCCCGACACGCTGTTTGGTGCCACTTACATGGTGCTCGCGCCGGAGCATCGTCTTGTCGATGAACTCGTCACCGAGGAGCAACTCGCCGCCGTCGAGGAGTATCGCGAGAAGACCACCCGCAAAAGCGATCTCGAGCGCACCGAGCTGGCCAAAGAGAAGACCGGCGTCTTCACCGGCGCTTATGCGATCAATCCGGTGAACGATGAGAAGATCCAGATCTGGATCGCCGACTACGTGCTCCAAGGCTACGGCACAGGCGCCATCATGGCCGTGCCCGCGCATGATTTTCGAGACTATGAATTTGCCGTGGAGTACGGGCTTGAAGTTCGCCAAGTAATTCTTGGTGATATTGAAGGAGGAAAAAATGTGTCTGACACAATTCTTCGCCGCATTGATGGGAAAGTTCAGAAGGTTCAAAAGCAGCTTGCTCTCGAGGGTGTTGCCATCAACTCCGGCTTCCTTGACGGCTTGACCACACTTGACGCGAAGCGCACCATCACCACCTGGCTCGAAGAAAAAGGTCTCGGCAAAGGCACGGTGAACTTCAAGCTGCGTGACTGGCTGTTCAGCCGTCAGCGTTACTGGGGCGAGCCTTTCCCGCTCGTGTGGGAAGATGGAAAACATCGCTGCATTCCTGAAAGCGAGCTGCCGCTGCTGCCACCGACACTGGAAGACTTCCGACCTACCGGCACGCCCGAACCACCCTTGTCGAAGGCCACCGACTGGGTGCGCTATTCCGACACCGCGACGCGTGAACTCAACACGATGCCGCAGTGGGCGGGTTCCTGCTGGTATTACCTGCGTTACTGCGATGCACAGAATAGCGAACGCTTTGTCGGCATCGAAGCTGAGAAGTACTGGATGGGCGGAGGCAAGCCTGGTGGCGTTGATTTGTACGTCGGCGGAACCGAGCACGCGGTGCTGCATCTGCTGTATGCGCGATTCTGGCACAAGGTGCTCTTTGATCTCGGCTACGTCAGCACGCCGGAGCCGTTCCAGCGGCTGGTGAACCAGGGCCTGATCATGGGCGAAGACGGGCAGAAGATGTCGAAGTCACGCGGCAACGTGGTGAACCCGGACGATGTCGTTTTGGAGTACGGTGCCGATGCGCTGCGCCTGTATGAGATGTTCATGGGCCCGCTGGAGCAGGTGAAGCCGTGGAGCATGAAGGGCGTCGAGGGCGTGTATCGCTTCCTCGCCCGCGTGTGGCGTCTGGTCATGCAGCAGAGTGAGGAGGGCGAATGGAGCCTGTCCCCTGCCCTGCAAGACGTGCCTGCGAACAAGCAGCTCACGAAAGCACTCCACGAGACGATCAAAAAATGCGGCGAAGACATCGAGAAGCTCAGCTTCAACACGGCGATCAGCCAGATGATGGTTTGCACCAACGCCTTCACGGGTGCCGATGTGAAACCCGTCGCTGCCATCGTCACCTTCCTGAAAGTGCTCAGCCCCTTCGCGCCTCATCTGGCCGATGAACTGAACGCCCGCATCGCCGGCAAGTTCCCGGCTTTGGCCGTGACTGGTTTCCTCAGTGACACCGTCTGGCCGAGCTACGATCCCGCCGCGCTGATCGAGGACGAGATCGAAATCGTCTTCCAGGTAAATGGCAAGCTGCGTGACAAAGTGCGCGTGCCACTGGCTGCGACGATGGAAGAGATCGAGGCACTCGCACTAGCCAGTGCGCGCGTTCAAGAGTTCATGGAAGGCAAGCCCGCGAAGAAGGTCATCGTGGTGCCAGGTAAGCTGGTAAACGTGGTCGTTTAGCCGAGCCTACTTTTTGCGAAACCAATTGAAGAGTCCGCGCTTGGGTTCTTCCATTGGGATCGCCGTAGGGATAGGTTCTTCGACCTCGACGGCCTTGGCTTTGGCAACGACAGGCCTTGGATCAGGAGCCGGGCCTTCGATGATCACGGTCATGCCTTGAGTGATCATCTTCACGAGTCGCACGACATCCCAGTTCGCGGTGCGCATGCAGCCGTGGCTGGAGGTGCGACCGATGCTCTGCGGAGAGTTCGTGCCGTGGATGCCGATGCCTGGGCGATTCAGCCCGATCCACATGACTCCGACAGGGTTATTCGGGCCGATGGGTAGCTCGTAGAATTCAGAGCTGCGCACGCCGTATTCGAGCACGCTTTTATCCCAGCGAAAGGTGGGCATCTGGGCGATGCCGAGGATGCGCCAAGTGCCGGGCGGTGTGGCGAGGTGGCCGCTGCCGGGCGTGATCGGGAGACTGGCGAGTAGCTTTTCTCCATCCCACAGTGCGAGCAGTTTTTCCCGTGTGTCGATCTTGATGACGCGGGTCTTGAATTCAGGAATCTCTGGCAGCTTAGCGATCTGAGTCAGCTCCTCGATGAGGAAGGGCTGAACGCTGGGAACCTTGATGACATCACCCGGCTTGAGGGCGTTGATCTTCAGAGGCGTGTTGATGAACTCAATGAAATCAGGCGAGCTATGAAAACGCTCGGTCAAAAATTCCATCAGGCAGTCGTAGGGCATGTACTTCTTTTTGCTCTGCTCGGCGGGCTTGCTCGGAAGCTCTCCGATGAAGGTGAAATCTTCAGGTCGTATGATGTAGCTGGCATAGTTTTGCGACACGCTGCTGAGATCAAGATTGTGAACGCCGATCTCAGTTTCAGGCAGTCCATGCGCGCGCTGATAATGCTTCAGCGCTTTCGTCGTGAACTCGCCGGGGCGGCCATCCACTTTCCCCGGTCCAAAGAGATGCGTGTCGAGGAAGATCTGAAGCTGCAAAATATCCTCTACCGGTTCAGGTGCTTTTGGCAGCGTATCTGGGAGCACGGCAGAGGCGGAGAAAACCGCGAGGGCGAAAAGAAAAATGGGGAGTAAAGGTTTCATCAAGACTTCAAAGAAGAGCGCGGAGATAAAGCGGCCCTTCACCACTTTCAATGACGGAACCAGAACGATAACGCCCAAGTCTTTGATTCGGCGTGGCGATCACTCACGGCGCAGTCGCCCAGATGATGCGGTAGAAGCGCGGCGGAGTGGCGCTGAAGGGCGCGGGATCAGTGAAAGTGAGAGTGGTGTCGGTGGCACGGACGGGAGAGGTGACGACGGTCCAGGTGGTGAGATCGGTGGTGCTCTCCAGATGGTAGTAGAGGCCGCGCTGAGTGGCTGTACTCATGCTGACAGTGCCGCCGGGCTGGATGGTCATGGCTGGCACGACTTTCTCAGTGAGGATGTTGCCAGTCCAGTATTGATTGGCCAGCGCCCAGGCCTGCTGACCACTGAAAGCACCAATGAAGCGGGCTGGTAAGTCGTCTTCTGCGGGGTGAATGCCACCCCAGCGACGTGACTGACCCGCGAGGTCAGCAGCGTCATAGAAGGTGGCCCACTGAATGGTGGTGGTCTGAGTGGGGCCGCGCTCAAAGACGAGGTAGGAGTCGGCAGCAGCCGTGAAGCTGCCGAGGCCACCGGGGACGTATTCACTCCCCGTGATGGCGGTGAGGACTTCGGCGGCACTGCGACTGAAGGTGCTATGGCCAGAGATGTAACCAGGGAAGGCCGGGGTGTTAAAGTTGGCCCGCTGGTAGGGGACCCAATCTTCACCAAACATCCAGCGCACGGCGTTGGTTTGCGTGGCTCGGTCGCTAGGTTCGCTCGGCCAGGAATAGACGACAATTTTGCCGATGTTTTCTGAACCAAGGACGTTGCCTCGGGTGTCGATGTCCCAGATGAACTGGTGCCTGCCTCCTGTGCCCACGGTGGCGTTGGTGATGACTTCGCAGACGCCATCTTCAAGAGGTATGCCAAAGGGTGTGTAACTGGGAAGGCTAGGATTACTGCACTGGCCCAAGCTAGCCAGATAACGAATCATGGTGATGGGGCGCGGCCCCTCATAGTAACGCTTGGCTCCCCAGCAGGCACAGGCGGCGTCGTGAGTGGCGGCAGAGAGAGAGAAGTAGGTTTTCACATCCCATTCGAGATCGCTGACTATGGGGCCTGTGCCGCCGATGCGTTTTTGAAAGTCCGGGTTGTCGGCGACTTCATTGGCGAGCACATGCCAATGTCCAGGCGGTGTTTCAGAGTGAGGTCCGTCTGCCCAAAATTCGGCCATGATGCGGGCGAAGTCACCGAGTTTGACGACATTGGGTTCGTATGGCAGCCCAGTGACGGGGTTAACGGGATGCCCTGTGCCTGTATCGGCACCGAGTGGATTATTACCAAACACGCCAGGGGAGATGTCGATGACTGTGTTGCTGCTGAGTTGGCTGCTTTTCCGGAGGATTTCCATCGCTGCGGCTTTATAAATGGCGTCTGAACTAGAGATATAAGTCGGTGTGGTGACTTGATAGAGAGGCCCTGGATCGAGCCAGAGATCGGTAGGATTTGCGCGACTTAGAGCAAAAGGTAGTGTGGAGAGCCAGGTGACACCGACGTAGCTCTGGATGGAGTTTGGAATTGGGATGCCGTTTTGTGAGACGGCAGCATCTAGGGCAAGTGGCTGCCACAGGTTTGGATCAGTGCCCGTGGGTATGCCGCCGACTGCGCCTCCATTGCCGAGGACGATCATGGCTGGCTGGGTGGTAAAGTAGCTTGGGTCTGAGAAAGCTGGGCTATTGGCCTGACCAGAGCCATCGGCAAGTCCCCAGGCTAGGATGGTGGCTGCGATACGGTTGCCGACATTGGCGGGATCTGTGCCGAGGGTGTCAGTGATGCCTACGTTGTAGTTTAGAGCGTTCATCTGGGCATCAAGCGCGGCATTCGTAGCGACAACGCCGGGTCCACTGGCGAAACGGGCTTTTAGGAGGCGATAGGCAGCGTAGCTGATGGCTCTTTTTCGAGCTACATCAATGTCGCCAGCCGTGGCGCGTTCGTGATGGATGTAGCCGACTGCTGTGGTGTCGTAAGCAGCCCAGGCGTCATACATGACGGTGGCTAGATGGAAGAGGTTGCGGGCGTGTTTTGGCGGGTGCGGGGTATCGATCCGAATGGCAGCGAGGATCTGCTC
>JBEBGU010000259.1:0-5979 GCA_040081325.1 Prosthecobacter sp. | reverse complement strand
TCCCGATAGATGACTCAGAGCTTCCAAGCCCTATTCTCTGATGTGATTGAAAGAAGGGAAAACCTCAGGTGTTCGCTGACCTGATAGAATCCAACCACCGTCAGGCGGTCGATGCCAGGGAACGACCAAAACCCTTCGATTCGCTCCTAGACACCACCGCTTGGAATTGGAGACAAAAAGCGCTCACGGTCGAAATCCTTGGCAAACCAGGAGCTTAAAGAGCAGGTCAGCCCCCAGACTTTCAACTTGAAACTATCGTCGTCCGTTTTGTTTTTTGAAATCAATCGTAGAGATTGAGCCAGGTGCATGATTTGCCCATAGAAGATGTCCCGGATTTCGTTCAAGCCTGTTGTTTCATCCAGGTGGCTCAGGTCGGTGTTTGATAGCGCTTGAACAAGATCGGCACGGCTCATGTGTTGCCTTGATTTCACGATGGCTTTCACCAAGGGGATGATGACCGTAGAACCTCCTGGGGGAGGGTTGGGAATGGGCTTCCACTTGGTAGCCTTTAACGCGCGCGCGACCAGGCGTGATGTGTCATCTCCAACAACTCCCCAACGCAGAGCAAAGTCTGCCACAGGAAATGCCAGGCCAAGCTGTAGAATCTCGCTGAAAACATTGCCCATTGGCCGCTCTAGCCCGGCTTTTTCAGCTTCCTTCCAAAAACTGTTCTCGATATCGAAGAGGTAATTGCTTTTGAAAAACACCTCGACGTTGGCTGCATCATGATCAGCCTGAGTCGGTGGTGCTGACACCTTTGAGATGAACTGCTTAATCTTGGAGAACATGGAATCCAGAGGGACGATCAGGTTGATGGTGGGGCCGAACCCTTCTTTTTCAATCTCTTAAACTTGCTCAATGAGCTGCTGCGCTTTTGTTGAAATACTGCTCATTTCCAGTTGGATAGAGTTCTGGAATCGAAACCTTCAGTGCCTTGGCCAGCTCGATCAACTCGAAGTCGGCGATCCATCGGACACCTCCCTCAATGCGAGCGATAACTCCTCGGGATACGTCCCAGCCAGAGAGCTGGCAGGCTACAGCCAGATCATTTTGAGACATTCCTTTGTTGGAGCGAATCCGCATCACCTGCGGGCCGACAATATTGCGATGGGCTTCCATTAGAGCCCACGACATTATACACAAAACCGCTTGCGATTGTCTGGAAATCCAGACAACTTGTCTGGTATTCCAGACAACCCATAATCGACATGAAAATAAACTTCACCCATCGCATTGGCCCGGACCCTCACGCTAACGGTCTTCAAACCTCTTCGGCTAACGGTTGCCCAGACATCTGGGAAATTGAAGGCGGCGACTTTGCTGTCATTGGCCCTGACATCACTGCATCTGTCGGTGAACTGCCACCAACAGCCGGATGTGGACCTGATGAACGGATCATCAGGCTCCCTCGCCGAATTCTGGTAGATGCCAGAGCCGCGATTCCGCTCAGTTAAGACCTTCCGCAGACCGAAAGACTTGTGATACAACCACCGCATGGGGCAACTCGTGCGGTGGTTTTTTGAGCAGTATGGGCAGATAATTGAAAGCGTCGGCATCATTGCGAGTCTCTGCTTTGCAGCGCTGGCCTACCGCGCTGACATGCGCACCAGGAAGGCGGACATTCTCATTCGTATCACCGAAGGGCACCGCCAGATCTGGACGTTCTACGAGCAGACGCCTGAGCTATCCAGGATTTTCAACTCCAGCGTCGATGTCAAAGCAACCCCACCAACAGCCAAAGAGCTGCGATTTGTGCAGTTCGTGATTAACCACATCGTAATCACCTTCAAGTCACACAAAATGGGCATCTATCGACAGCCCGAAGCACTTGAAGCAGACATTCGAGACTTCTTTGCATGGCCGATCTCAAAAGAGACTTGGAAGCGAGTTCGCCGTTACCAAGATGCAGATGTCATTGAGTTCTTTGAGCAAGCCATCAAAGCTTCCAACAAAAAAGCCTAGCCAAGTTCCTACCACAGGGGCACCTGTCCTCCTGATGCGGATCGATTTGAAGAACATCGACAATCTCGTGAACGCCTTGAGGCAGGGTCGAGCCGTTGAGTCCAAAGTTGAAGATTTGTCTCTCGGTGCAGCCATGGAGCTGGCCGCCTGGTTGTTTGAAGGAACGTCGAAGCCAATCAGCCCTCATCAACGGTTCCTTTCCAATCGGCTTTTTGCAGAGGCTTGGAGATTGTTTGAAGGTGGCAGGACGAACAATCCTTGTCGTCCTTGGGATGCTGTCGATGAGGCATTCTATCCCGTCCGTGACGCGCACAGCCTGGAAGGTGAAAATTGGGGGCACGTTCTCCAAAGACTCAAATCAGCACTTCTCCGAAACGGGTTCCCAGAAGGATTTCACAAGGGAATGGCGTCGGCTTTTGCCGACATGGCCGACAACATCATTCAGCACAGCGTCTTTGGAACCCAGCGGGGGCTTAATGGCATTGTGGCCTACCAGGTGAGGCCCAAAGAAGTTGCCTTCACGATAGCGGATGTCGGAATCGGTGCCCTGCAATCCCTCTCTTCAAACCCGCAATATTCCGAGCTTTCAAGCAGTCGTAAGGCCCTGGACCTCATCTGCCGAAACAAAGCTTCACGTCGCGTGAATCAAGGGGAAGGGCAGGGATATAACGATCTGTTTATTGCCCTGGCCAGCTACAATGGACTAGTGCGGGTCCGGAGCGGTGACGGGGTTTTTAGCATCGAGGGAGAGATCGGCCGCATTGAACCGCAGACAGCGAGCCTCCATCAAACGCCAGGACTTCAGTTGTCAGTGGAATGCAGAATCTGAAAATAAATCTTGCTCAGATTGGAAAGTGAGTGAATGAGTGAGGCCATGATGACTCACTCTTTGCTCCGCGACAAGAACCTGATCCGGTTCGGGGCTACTCGTGCCCAGGCGGACATGGAAGGCATCTTGGAGGCAATCCGTAGCCAAACTGGCCCGGTCCAGGTAATGCTCGACTACAACGGAATCGAGGCCGTTAACGGCAGTTACGTTCGCGCCTCTGTGGCATGGCTGACTCGCTGCGGCATCGCAACCAGGGCAGGGGAACCCCAACCCAAAACGCCACCGCTTGACCCTTGGGAAATCCGGGCGCTCCCGCTTCGCGCCGTTTTCGTAGCGAACCTCTCAGGTGAAGTCCGTGAAGAGATTGACCTTTACTTCAAAAAGGAGCGCCTCCCATGCTTGGAGGCCATATCTTGGAACGGAGATCAAGTTGACCGAGTTCGGCAGCTTGGACACTTGGACCAGCAGCTTATTCGTGCCCTCGACTGCCTCGTTTCTCTGAAAAATGATGTCGTTGCAGAGGATCTTTGGAAGGCCTTTCCAGATGACCGAATCGGCCTCACGGCCTGGAACAACAGACTCTCAGAACTTTACCAACGTCACATGGTAAGCCGGGCCAAGGACGGCAAATTCTGGCGCTACTCACTCGCGTTCAAGGAGGTCGAATATGGGATATGAATACCAGCAGAAGAACAAGCTGTTGGCGCTGCAAGCTAGGGAACGGCTGCGCCAAGAACAGATCTCCACAGATGGCGACCTGTTCTCTCACTTGGTGCCCAAGGATGCCACCATGCGCTTTCGCTGCCAGGTCGATGTGAGTTCGGGCGACATCAAAGCCGGTGACCAGGTGCTCCTCTACAAAGAAGAAGGCGGAGGAGTGAAGGTTCTCAAACAGCTCAAGCGCATCGGAGCTTTGATGCCAGAAGCCGCTGCGGATTTGCTCGAATGCCTTCCGCAGGACGATTCAACCGAGTTTCACCTGGCTGAAATCGTCTCCGATCCCTGCCCATTAGACGACACTGCCGACATTGTGGTGAAGGCCCCTCAAAAACAGAAACCCAACTCCGCCCACTAAGTTCTCATGACACCCTGCCACGAATGTGTTTTGCGGCCCCGCTGCGGAGGCCTGGTCAAAGATGGAGAGGCCGAATATACCTGCATGCTTCGCTGCGGTCAGTGCCGCGATAAGCACGGCAACTGCCCCTTTGCTTGCCCCAATAACGAGGCTCGTTTCACCATGATGGTTGGCGAGGTGAAGAGCCTTACCTACAAGCCCGTGACGAAACTGGTGTCGCCTCAAGCCGCCAACTGGCCTTTGTTTGCTCCTCAGATTTACCACGGCTCGCGCCGTTCACGGCCGCTGCACGTAGAATGTGTTTCAATCAGCATCAAAAGCCTGCTGGCTGAAACCAAACCGGGCGACGGTCCCAGAGAGCTTCGCAAGATTTTCAAACTGGAAGATTCCACACAAGTGATTGGGCTTGGGGTAGCTCGCGACCACCTCCTGGAAAAGTGGTGGGGCGAACGAGCCCAGGTTGCAGAGCGCCTGGCTCGGCTTGGGCTCAACGGAGTAACCGCGCCTAATTTCTCCGTTTTCTCAAACGCTCCACGGCCACAAACAATGGTGAGCATCGCCCGGATTCACCACTTTTCAGAATCTCTCTCGGCGGCTGGAGCCGCTGTCATTCCCCACGTTTACGCAGAGACAGATCACGACTGGGAACAATGGAAGGCTGTTCTTCGGGATCAGCCGAACGTTCACGCTATCGCCATGGAGTTTCAAACAGGCCTGCTCAAAGAGGACAAGGCTCATCGCTACATCGAGCGACTGGTTGAGCTTCGAGATGCACTAGGGCGACCGCTTCACCTGGTTGCTGTTGGTGGAACCAAATACGCAGAGAAGCTTCTCCAGTATTTCCCCGGCTCGTTCACGCTGACAGATGCCACATCGTTTATCAAAACTCTCCACCGGCGGCGGGTGGACAGTCATTCAGCGGAACAATCAATGAAGATGGCCGTTCACGAGGACTTGGCGGATCTCCTCCAGGATAACATCGACTCAAGGGAACTGAAATTGCGTCGGAAGCTCCGCTTGCCGATGCCGACAGCAGCGGTGCGGCTAGCCGCATAGCATCGGCAAATCCAACTGGGAAAACGGACTCAGTTCTAGGCCCGCCTCAACGCGCCAGTCGCACGCTTTGGATTGATGCCGCTTAGCCAGCTCGGGAAGGTAGTCCCGCTCCCAGAGTTTCTTTGGAAGCCAAGTATCGAGAGACACTTCGTAAACAAACTCTCCGGCGGTCGCAACCCAATGACGGGAGTGATACTTTTCTGGTCCAGAGATCAGGACCAAGCCCTGTTTGGGCCATTGAGTGACCCTTTCCCAGCGCATTCCAGCAGAGGCTAGCGCTTTGGTCATCATCGGCAGGTTGGTGTATTGTCTCTCTGGAAACGACGGGAAGTAATGGCGGACTTCGAGGACCTCTTTTCTCAAGAATGCGGCAAAGGCACAGGGGCCGCAGGTTGCACCGAACAGCAAAAAGGCCTTCTCTACATCTGAGGGAGCATAGAGCTGGAGGAGGGCTTCAATCATCGAGTGAAATTCATGAACGTCTTTGGTATCGTCATTTGACACAGAAAAACAGCAAAAAAGCGACTGGTGGGGAAAGTCTTCCCCTCGCTGCTACTATGTGCGCAGCTACCCCTTCTAGCGGGGACACCCCGCAACGCCCCATTCAAGATGGCCTCCCCGGTGCGGAAGGCTGTCCAGGCCCTTTTCAGGCACCACCGCGGCCAGTAGCGATGAGGAAAGCCAGCCAAGGAGTTGAGAATGGCGGGTTGTGTTCTTTCCAGGCCAAACAATGACGACCCCCAGCAGTCCAAATCCGCGCTTCTCCACCGCTCTGGGAGAGCCACTATCCAGCGGGAATCCCCGAATCATTCACGCCCAGGGCTCGCTCACTATGGCCGCTTCGTTCGGATGGAAAAAGCATGACCCTTCCGCCTTTCAAAACAGCCAACTTCGAGAGTCTGCCAGCATGACTCACAGGACTGCTTCTTGAGGTTTCGCTGACTTTTCTCCTGACTCTTTCTCCCTCTTGGTTGGATTGAGTCTGGCAGAGGCACAGAGCCGTCAACTTCGCGGCCCGCCCCGTCCCTCCCTCCGGTCGGCTTCAGCAAAGCTGAAC
>JBEBGU010000010.1:0-21593 GCA_040081325.1 Prosthecobacter sp. | reverse complement strand
CTCGGCGGCACGACAGGCGGGCGCATCGACTTCAATGTCATGAGCACGGGCAGCTACAGCGGCAGTGCCATCATCGGCACGGAGACACTTCCCTTCACAGGAAAGCTTTGGGTTAACACGCCCAATGACACCAGTGCCAACGGTGCCTTTCTGCTAAAGCCCAAGCATGCTCCTGCGGCCATCTATCTGCCGTTTACCATCAGTGATGACGGCGACACTGATCCGCTCACCGCCACGATTGCCGTCAGTCAGCAGTTCTTTGCATGGCGGAATAAATGGCTGCCCCCGGAAGCCATTGATCCCTTCAAAGGCTACTACACTTTTGCTTTCAGCGTGCCTGCGGGTGCCAACGTGCCAAAGGGCAATGGCTTTGGCTCCGTAATCATCGATGCCTCAGGCAAGACCGTGGTCACAGGGCGGGTCGCAGATGGGGAGACATTCAATACAACCTCGCACCTGAGCCCCGAGGGAAAAGTCATCATCTACCAGACCTTGTACACGACGACCGCTAAAGGCAGTCTCCTCGCCATTCTCGACATTGACCCTGGAGTCGGCAGCGCGCCCAGTTTCTTCGCCAATACGAGCATCGCCCTCTGGCAGCGGCCTGCCGATGACCGTAGCACGGCACGCACTTATAAGAGTGGCTTCGGCCCTGTGGACATGGGTGTCTTTGGCGGTTTCTACACACCGCCGATCGCGGGCACCGGCGCGGGTTCGATCATCATGAGCCTGCCCGCCGCCGCCGGTTCACCTTTGAAAAATGCGCTGCTCAGTTTTGCCACCACTCTCGGAACTGATCCCCTGCCTGTGAATGCCGATGTCAGTCTCGAAATCAAACCCGGCGGCACCACCAAGGTGAACACGCCTAACCCCAAGCTCGTCACCTTCAGCGTAACACCTACGGATGGCCGTTTCAAAGGCAGCTACACGACCAAGGACAACGACCCACGCCCGCCCCTTTCCGCCACGCCACGGCCGCAGATCAGCCGCAAGGTGGACTATCAGGGCATCATCCTCACAGATGATGGCACTCCGTATGGCTACGGCTTCTTTCTCCGCGATGCTTTGCCAAAAGCTGACGGCTCCACCACGCCCACTACCAGCCCGAAGGACTCCGGAGATCTACTGCTGCGGAACTCTAATCTGTGACGCGGCGCTGCCGCCTGTGCGGCTCCGTTGATCAGAGCAGCTTCTTGCTCTTGAACCACCAGAAGGGAGTAAGTGCAGACATCACGACTCACCCACAAACCGTGTTCTTGTGATTATGGTTTGGAACAAATCAAATATCTAGCGCAATGACAACGATTCAGTTATTCTAACCGAAGTTCAGGATACAGATTAACAGAAACGAGAGACACGATAAGCTCGTCATTTCGCAAGTTAGGAAGTGCACCAGTTTGGTTTGCCTCGTTGTTTCTACACAGAGGAATATACATATGAAAAGCCAAACAACGTCTCAGGTTGGTGATGTCGCTCAGGGGCTGTTTGCCCGACTACTGCGCATCGCTTGTTTTATCACCGTGGCTGCTTCCCTTTTGGGTGCGGCTTCAGCTCAGCATCTGATCACGACCACGCCTGGTAGCGGTGGGAATATTTTCCCCACAGGCCCCATCACCGTGCCCGCAGGAACGAAGACGCTGTTCTTTGTTATCCCAAATACAGGCTTCTCGATTCAGGATGTGATGGTGAATGGAACAACGGTGGGAAAGAGTTCTCAGGTTCCTGTTGGACCCGTCTCAGCCGCAGTCACCATCACAGCGAGCTTTGTCAAAAGTCCAACCATCACCGCCTCTGTGGTAGGGACCGGAACCATCTCACCGACTGGCAGTGACACCGTGGGCTACGGCGGCAGTCGAACTTTCAACATGCAGGCGGCAATAGGTAACATGTTGTCGGCATTAACGGTGAATAATGTTCCCGTCACGCTCCCTGCGATCAAGCCTGCGCAGTTCAGTCACACCGTGAACAACATCATCGCGAATACCACCGTCAAGGCGACGTTTGCGGTCGATCCCACGAAGGTTTTACTCACTTCAACAGCAGGTGTTGGCGGCAGTATTTTACCCTTGGGTAAAGTGGAGGCGCTCAAGAGCAGCTCACGATCCTACACCATCACACCAGCGGCAGGCTTCTACATCCTGGACGTGAAGGTCGATGGTAAGAGTGTCGGCAAGGTGAGCTTCCATACATTGACGAACATCCAGAAGGCACAGACCATCGCAGCGACCTTTGCCAAGAACCCAGTCATCACTGCGACACAAGCGACTGGCGGCACGATCACTCCTCTAGGTGCCTCGACGGTGAGTTATGGCAGCAGCAAGTCTTACACGATCACTCCTGCTTCAGGTCATGAGATTGTGAATGTCGTCGTCGATGGCAAGCCGGTGGCGGACACGGATGGTTTTTACACTGTCACGAACATCATCAAAAACACGACCTTCAGCGCGGTTTTCCGGGCGCGGACGACGCATGTGTTTGTCACCTCCACTGCTGGGGTGGGAGGTACGATCAGCCCGCTGGGGAAAGTCGGTGTGCTCAAAGGTGCTAACCAATCATTCACTATCACCCCCGCCACAGGCTATCGTATTCTCGGGGTGAAGGTGGGTGCCACAAGTGTCGGTGCAGTGACCTCGCACACGCTCACAAACGTCCAGGCCGCGCAGACCATCGCCGCCACCTTTGCCAAGAATCCTGTGGTCTCGGTCAAACAAGCCGTGGGTGGCACGGTGACACCGATGGGTGACATCTCGGTGCCTATGAGCGGTGCCCTCGACATCACGGCGACTCCGCAAACTGGCTATGAGGTCGTCAGTCTATCCGTCTCTGGGCACATCTTCCCGCTGACGACTAACCTCCGAATCTCTCCCATCGAAAAGAATCTGTCTGTCAGTGCGGTCTTCAAACAGCGCGCGGATTTCGTGACCGTGACGACGACTGCTGGCACAGGCGGCACCATTACTCCGCCTCTTGGCCTCACGGTGACAGCACCGGGAAAAGTGCTGGCTCAAAAAGGCACGAGTCCCGTGTTCACCATCACTCCTGCCGCCAACTATCGCGTGCTGGATGTAAAGATCGGCACTGTATCCCAGGGGGCCGTGACCACGGTCACCGTGCCTAACATGCAAGCCAACACCACACTTGCCGCCACCTTTATTAAGCTACCGATCATTACGGCCACCCAGTCCACTGGTGGCTCTATTTTACCCGCTGGCAGTAAAGTATTGCCTATGGCTGGCGGCCAGGTTTACACGATCAATCCAACGCTCGGTTACAAGATCGACAACCTGATCGTCGATGGCAAGACTGTGGCGGATACAGATGGCAGTTTTGGATTCACGAACGTCATCATCAATCACACCATCAGCGCCAAATTCAGCCTGACCACGCATGTGGTGAACACCTCTTCACCACCTGCGGGCACGCTCCTTCCCGCTGGTCCGTTAAACATCCTCAGTGGTAAGGACCAGACTTTCACCGTGACTCCACCCGCAGGTTCCAAAGCCGGCATCCGCGTGAATGGCGTGCTCAAGGCCCAGAAACCCGGCGGAGGCCCGCTCACTTATGTGCTCAAAAACATCCGCCGAAATTATCAAGTCGAGGCCGTCTTTGCGCCCATCGGCTTTCAGTTCGCCGGAACGCTCGGCATAGCTCCGGTGGGCTTGGGAGACACGATCAATGTGGCGAACAAAACACCGGCACTCTTCAACCTCCTGACTAATGGCACACTTGGTGTCGCCGGTGTTTACTACCACAATGTCACCGCCACGCAGTGGGGGCAGGCGATGGCCGGGGCCATTGAGGACAATTGGACCGCTAGTGTGCCCATGATTCCTGGTGACAATGAAATCTGGTTCGCCGCCGTTGGCACTGGGGGTGAAGTGGCGTGGTATCCCACCGTGGTCACCTACTACCCAGCCTCCGACTTCACCACGCCGCTGACTCCTTATGTGGGTGGCCTGCCACTTTCCACACTCACCGTCGGCTCACCCACCACGGTCACTTGGAAGCTCGGCCTGCTTAGTCCCGCTGGTGCGGTGGTGACGCTATATCAGGTCGGCGCGGCTGACGCGCTCACCCAGCTCATAGTGATGACGGACAACGGCGTGCTACCTGATGAAATCCAGGGCGACGGCATCTTTACCGGCAACACCAGCATCACCGCCAACACTTCCGGGTATCTCTACTACCGTGTCGGTGTGGTGAAACCCGGCCCCGTCACCTATTACTCCGAAACTAAGGAACTCTGGTCACCGCCGCCGCTGACCGATGATAAAGTTAACGTGGCGGGTGAAGCTGCAGATAACACAGCTACAGACTATGACGCTCTCATCGCCGGTGGTGACACTCCCCAGGAAGCAGCTGCCGCTGTGGTCGAAGACTTGAAGCAAGATCCCAATATCGGAGCGGCTGGTGCCACTGAAGATGGCGGCGTCTGGTGGATTACCGAGGATGGTATCCTGGGGCTGCATCACCCTGAACTCGACGGACAGAAAGTCGGTGGCGGCGCAGCAGCCATAGATCGAGGCGCACCGCCTCCTTTAGCAAGCCAGGAGCAGGTTTCGGCTCCTGCGCAGTCACCCTTCTATAGCACGGCAGATATGGCGACACTGTTCACTCCTTCCTTGTTAACTGGAGGAATGAACCAACTCTCGGCTGCCGCACCACCGCCGCCACTTTCGTCGGACGGCAAGAACCGAGTAAAGAGTGACCGGGCCATCATCATCAGTCCGTTCATCAACAACCCCAATGGAGGCAACTTTGGCAACAATGACGATTACTACAAGCCATGGCCCACAATCCAGGCTCACAAAACCTGCGGCCTCTACGCTGCCCGCGAGGTGCTCAATAATGGAGCCGTGACCGTGACACTCGGTGACTTTAAAAACCTCTCAGGCTATGGTTATATCCACATCAGCACACACGGTGACAACTACTACAACGGGCTGCTCTCCTTGTGGGAGGACACCTGGGGGCCAAATGATTTCCTCAAAGGAAACCTCTCCATCGTGGGCCTGAACTCTGGCATTCAGCTATTCAAAGTGGATGGCAAATACGTACTCGGAGCTTATGCCGACGACCTCAATGCCAAACGGCTTGCGATCGGCAAGTCGGGCAAGCTCTACATGCTGCCCCAGTTCTTCAAAGACTACTTGTCACCTCTGCCAAACAGCTTGGTAATCCTATCCGCCTGCCGGTCTGGATACAATGGATCTCTGATGAGTGTCTTCCTTTCCAAAGGAGCGGGCACCGTGATCGGCTACACTGACTATGTGGCCACCAGCTACACGAGAAACACCCTCCAGGAAGTGGTTGATCGAATGTATGAGGATAAGACGGCCCTGGAAGCCATGCAGTCGGCAGTTGGCAAGTATGGATCAGACGATGCCGATGCAGATCCTGCCGCCCTTGTTTACGTTGGTGCCACAGATCTGCGTTTCCCCAACTCCACCTTGACCAATGGCGGCTTTGAAGATGGCATCATCGAGCCCTGGGAAAGAACAGGCGATGGACGCATCATCACCGGTCTCGGTATCGAGCGCCCTAAGGAAGGCAAATTCATGGGTATCATCTCCACCGGACTAGGCTTCACGACTGCTTCTGGCAGCATCCAGCAGCGACTCTGCGTGCCGGATGCCGGTGGTGTGCTCAGTTTCCGCTGGAGCATGTATTCCGAAGAGTGGCTCGAGTATGTCGGCAGTCAGTTCCAGGACGCTTTCAGCGTCAGCGTCGCCATCGTTGATCCTGTGTCAGGTGCGGTAGGAGCTTTCTCTCCACTCTTCACCAAGACTGTGGACGGTCTAGCAGGGCAGGTCATTCCTGCGGATGTCGGCTTTGACCGGGGCGGTGTCTATAAAACGACCTGGCGCATCGACATGCTGAACTTCAATACTTATGCAGGCAAAACCATCGTACTCAAGTTTGGCTGCACGGATGTCGGAGACAGCATCTACGACTCCGCCGTGTTGCTTGATGAGATACAGTTCCTCCCCGGTGCCACCCCGCCACCGTGATGTCCCTTCTTCGCCGACTCACTACCCTGCTCACCTCCGTAGGCATTCTTTCCTGCGGAGGTGCGGCGGCGGGTTGGCAGTCAATGAGCTTCTCAAAAATCGGCACACTTCGTCTTCGGCACCCACATACTCTGACCTCATCTGACTCGACTCATGCAGCGGCCACTGTACGAACCTTGATCCAATGGACACATGACCGCACTTGGGATCCCTTGCGGGTCGAAGTGGATGAAACTCATCCCCTCGTGATCCAACTCAAAGCTGGCCCCCTCCTCGTCCTCACCCCAGCGGACAGCTCTCTCCCCATCATCTGGCTCTCCCTCGAAAAAGATCATCGCGCCCTGTTGGAGGATCGCACTACTGGCGGGCTTAGCATTCACGCCCTGCCCCCGGGCAAGTCGCTCGACCTCCGCTGGCTTGGGCTTTGAAGTATCAGGTGCCTTGGCGCTCGGCGATGAAGCGATAACCGCCTAGCAGATGCATCTGCACTTTCACACACCATTCATCGCCAAGCCCGAGTGCCGCGCGCAATTCATCACCACGGAAACCTGCGCGTATGCTGACCTGCATGTCATGACGCTGCACATGATTCAGCTCTGCCACCGCGCAGAGCAGGCGACCCAAAACCGTATAAATCCACAAGCGCGCAGGTTCAGCCGCCACAAGAAGCCGCGTAGCAGGTGCAGCAATCCGTGAACCAAGCTCACGCAACTGCATGGCCGTGAAGTGATGCAAAAATAAGTTAGCCACCACGATCTCCGACTCGGGTAGCGCGGTGGTCAGCATATCCCCACAATGCCAGCCACAGGCCGCAGGCCAATCAGCAGGATGCGGGGCCAGATCGAGAGCTTGCAGCTCAGCCTCCCGAAACAAACCTGAGGCAAGTAGCCGTCGTGACAACGCTCCATCACCCGCTCCGAGTTCCGTGACGCGCCAGCCTCTCTGGCCATGACGACGAATCACACGCTCAATCCAGCCGTGATTACCCATGGCTGCATTGACGATGCACATTTCCTCCCGCGCACGCACAGCATCAGGATCAGTCTGTGGCAGTAGATCGAGCAGTTCAGGCTGAATGATACGTTGTTTCATCGTTGCCAAAACATGTAGGCCTTTCAATACGGACCAAACCCCAGATCAGGCGCTAGCGCTTGCTTCCAAAACATCCGGCTCATAGGTGTACCCATGGCCACTCAGCCCTCACCATCCATTTCTAAAGGCGGTATCGCACAGTTTTTTGTGGAGCATCGTCTCATCGGCTGGCTAGCCATGGCGGCAGTGCTCGTGGGCGGCGTGTTTGCTTTTCACCGACTGCCGCAGCAGGAAGACCCGACTTTTCCGACACATGATGCCGTGCTAATCACCGTCCATCCAGGTGCCACGGCGCAGGAGGCGGAAGCAGTCACGGCCAAGCTTGAAGCCAGTCTCAGCAAGCTGCCGACACTCGAAAAACTACAGTCGCAGTCGCATGATAATATTTCCACCATCGTCATCACGCTGAAGACAGCTCACAAGGAAGTAATCGAACAGCAGTGGGACAAAGCGCGAGAGCTTCTACGCCAAGTGAATCTGCCCGACGGCTGCGAAAAGCCACGACTCGAAACCGATTACCAGCTCCCCGCCACACTGCTCTTTGCCGTGCTCGGCGATGCAGCACCCACTGCTGCCGATTTGATCGAGAAGGAACTCAAAACCGTCTCAAGCACCGGTCGCATCCGCCAGTTCGGCCATGCACCGCAGCAAGTGCTCTCGTTCGAAGACATGGCAGCGGCCAGTTACAGCGTCCGCACGCTGCATCGCGAGGAAAGCTGCCCGCTGAAGCCTTCCGCCAGTGTGCTCGTCGCCGTCGAGATGAAGGCTGGAAGCATCATCCGCGACTTCAAAACAGCCGTGCTCGCCAAGATCGACTCGATGACGCTCCCCGATGGAATCCGCGTCATCACCGTCTCCGATCAACCCGCCGCCACGGCTCATCGCATCGGCGAGTTTTTGCGCTGCTTTATCGAGGCCGTCATCGTCGTCGTGCTCGTTGCCTTGCTGCTCATGGACTGGCGCACCGCGCTCGTCGTCGCCGTGGCGATTCCGCTCACCATTGCGATGACGCTCGGCGGCATGGCGGCGCTCAACGTGCCCTTGCAGCAGATCTCCATCGCCGCGCTCATCATCTCGCTCGGCATGTTGGTCGATGATCCAGTGGTCGCCTCCGATGGCATCAATCGCGAACTCGCCGACGGCCAGCCACGCGGAATCGCCGCCTGGCTCGGGCCGTTCAAGCTGCGTCGCGCCATCTTCTTCGGCACCATCATCAACATCGTCGCCTTCCTGCCGCTGGCGCTGTTGCCGGGAGACATGGGCGCATTCATCATCTCGCTGCCGATTGTCATCACACTCGCGCTCGTTTCGTCACGCATCGTGTCGATGACCTTCATCCCGCTGCTTGGCTACTACATCTTGAAGGGCCAGAAAGGTTTCGATGCTGTCACTGGCACGCATCCGATTCATCGCCTCGTGCCCTTCTACAAATCCGTGCTGCAACTCGCCCTGCGGAAGCCTCTTCTCACCGTCATCGCCGCCTACAGTCTCCTCGCCGCCAGCACCGCGCTCATCCCGTATTTCGGCAAACAATTCTTCCCCGCTGCCGAACGCAACCAGCTCCTCGTGGACATCCAGTTACCCGAAGGCAGCGCCATCGAGCAAACGATGGCCGTCACCACTCGCATCAGCGAGTTCCTGCAAAAAGAAGACGCCATCCAAAGTGCCATCGTCGTCAGCGGCGGCGGCACGCCGATGTTTTATTACAACGTCCTACCGAGACAGCCCGCCACGAACGTCGCCCAGGTCCTGGTGAACACCCGCCATGCCGAAGACGTGCCTGCGCTCATCGTGCGACTACGCGAAGTGCTCGACCGCGAGATCACCGATGCGCTCTGCATCGTCAAACAGATCGAACAAGGCCCCGCGCTCGAAACACCGATCCAAATCGAGATCAGTGGCGCCGATTGGAAAACGAAGACCGCGCAGGTCGTCACCGCGCTACGCAACGCCGGTGCTTACAAGGTCCACGACGACTCCAGCGTCATCACCCGCCTCAACCAGCAGCGCACCGTCACCGTCAAAGCCCTCGCGCCCTTCGGCGAACTCGCCTCTCGCATCCTGCACAGGGCCCGTGAGCACTTCCCTAACTCCGGCATCGAGTTTGGCGGCGAAGAGCGCGAATTGACCAACAGCCAGCGCGAGATGGAGCACGTCTTGAAGATCTCTCTCGCCCTCATCGCGTTGGCGATGGTCATTCAGTTTCGTTCACTGATTAAATCGCTCGTCGTGATGCTCACCGTCCCGCTAGGCCTCATCGGTGCCTTCACCGGTCTCGCGACGACACACGCGTCCTTCGGCTTCATGGCCTTGATTGGCATCGTCAGCCTCGCGGGTGTCATCGTTAGCCACATCATCGTGCTCTCCGACTTCATCGAGGAAGAACGCGCTGCGGGCGTGGAACTCGAAGAAGCCCTCATGCATGCTGCCCTCGTGCGTTTGCGGGCCGTTCTGGCGACCGTGTTCGCAACGGTGTGCGGTCTGATCCCGCTCGCCCTGACCGGCGGCGAATTATGGCGTCCGCTGACCGCCGTCCATATCTTTGGTCTGCTGTTTGGCACCGTGCTCACGCTGCTGGTACTGCCGGTGCTGTATTTCTTGTTCGCGAAGTGGCGCTGGATCAAGTAGCCGAGAAAATCAGCGCGACATTCGCACCGCCGAAGCCGCTGCTGTTGCTCATCGCAATTCGCGGCGCTTCATCACATCTCGAAGTGAGAATCGAGACACCTTCGCAGGCGGGATCGAGTTGCTCAATCTTTGCATTGGCTGGCATGAAGCCTTCGCGGATGGCGAGGCAGCAGATGCCGGCTTCCAAGGCTCCGGCAAGGCTGAGGCCATGGCCAGTGAGGGCTTTCGTGCTGCTGACTTTGGGCCGCGCATCACCGATGAAGACTGACTTGAGGGCGTTGAGTTCGGCGATGTCGCCCGCAGTTGTGGCAGTGGCATGAGCGTTGATGTAATCGACGGCGCTGGCATCCAGACCCGCGTCTTGCAGTGCATTCGTCATCGCGCGGGCGAGTCCATTGCCGGTGGGATCAGGGGCGACGACATCGTAACCGTCGGAGGCTTGACCCCAGCCTTTGACCTCGGCATAAACCGTCGCGCCACGGGCGGCGGCGTGTTCGGCGTCTTCGAGCACTAGGACAGCAGCACCACCGGTGATAATGAAGCCGTCACGACTCACATCAAAGGGTCTTGGTGCTAACGCAGGATCGCTTTGTGAACTGAGCGCACGCAGTGAGGCGAAGGGCAGAATGTTGTATGGATGACAATCTTCAGCGCCGACGACGAACATGATCTTCTGCCTGCCCATGCGGATCAAATCACATGCGCTGCCCAAGGCATGAGAAGACGACGCACAGGCACTGCTGAAGCCGACGGAAGCACCTTTGATCGCAAATCGAGCGGTGAGATTGAGATGCAGTGAGTTTGGCATACCTGTCACAACTGTCGGTGCTGAAGTGCGTGCAGGGCCTCGCGTGAGCACCGAGTCGATCGCCACATGCGTGAGCCATGCGGAACCTGCAGAGGCACAGTAGAGGCCGGTCTGCGGAGCCGAAACAAGCGCGGGATCGAGATTGGCATCGCTGATGGCTTCTTCCATCGCAGCAACGGCATAGACTGCATTGGGAACCATCGTGCGCAGTTGGGTGCGGCTGAACTGAACGTTGTCAGGAAAGGTCCAGTCGAGCGGATCGGTCGTGGGAAAGTGAAAACCCTTCACGGTGCCCGCCAGCTTCACACGATCATTCATCGCCGCGAGTTCAGGCATGAATTCGATGCCGCTGCGGCCTTCACGCAGGCTTTCGAGCACCGCAGCACGGCTGTTGCCGATGCTGGAGATGAAGCCGAGGCCGGTGACGACGACACGGTTCATGCGGCGAGCTTGGTGCGCAAAAAGGCCTTCAACTGACCAAGGGTGCGGATGTCATTCATCTCCTGATTAGCCACGGTGATGCCCAGCACTTCTTCAGCGGTCATCACGACTTCGATCATGCCGAAGGAGTCCATGCCGATGTCTTCAATGAGTCGCGCTTCATCCGTTGCAGCGGCCACACCTTCCGGCTTTGGATTCGCCGCATCACGCTCCAGCACGCCGAGAATGATCGCGGGCAGTTCATCCTGATTTCGCGATTCTTCAAAACGCAGCGCGGCTGCCACCGTCTCGTCGCTGCATCGCTTGAGCGACTTCTCGATCTCCAGCTTTCGTTCTTCGGTGATGGGCATGGCGCTGATGTAAATGCGTTGGGAGGCTGATTCAATGCTTCTCCGCGCTGAAGACGCCGTAGCGCTGGATGCCCAGTTCGTAAGCCAGCCAGATGCGGAAGAGGGTGAGGGCGAAGATGCGGTTGGGGTTCTTCGAGCTGAACAGGAAGCGGCGGTAGTGCGGTTTGGTGAAGAGACCTTTGACGGTGCGCAGGGCGCAGAGTGGCCAGGTACGCTTCACTTGCGGTGCGTAGTCTTTGAATTGGTAGTTCACAAAACCAGCGCCCACGGTGGCTGCCCTAAATTCACTCTCAGGTCTGACGCCGGCGATTTGCGTCTCACGCGTGATGGCGTCGATGAGATGACGTTTGGCCCAAGGGCTGGGATTCTCACAGGACATCCAGGCGGTGGCGACGAGGCGGCCCCCGGGCTTCATGACGCGGTAACACTCGCGAAAGAAGGTGGGCAGATCAGGCATGTGCTCCAGACTCTCGACGGTTTGAACGACATCGAAGCGATTATCTGGCAGTTGGTTTTCATACCAGTCACGCAGCATGAAGGTGGTCTTGCCGGGCACGTTGTTGTTCGCCTGCGCGTAGGCGAGCTGCACGGCGGAGATGGTCATGCCTGTGACATTGGCACCGTAACGCTGCGCGAGAATTTTTGCGGTGGCTCCGTAGCCGCAGCCGATGTCGCACACGTCGGTGTCCTGCGCGGTGTGGCCGAGTTCGGCGACCATTTTCACGAGATTCTCCGCTGCTTCGGTGTCGCTTTCTTTACCGGTGAACCAGACGCCGTGATGCACATGCTCGCCCCAGATCTCGCGGTAAAATTGATCGAGGTCGTCGTAGTGCGAGGCGGCGCCGTCGATGGTTGGGGTGTAATCAGGAGTCGTGGACATGAATCAAACAGTGTGCGGCTTCAAGCTGGCCTGCGGGACGCGGGCGAGTGTGTTGAAGGGGATGGTGAGCATGGCGTAAAACGGTCCCATGCGACGTGCGATGGGGCCTTGGCACAGCAGGAATTTCAAGATGACATCGCGCAGCATCGACAACGATTTGCCGCGCCAGGTGCCGAGCCACATGCCCCACTCGGCGCGGAAGATGGCGGCTTTCGCGGCCTCGCGGCGGAAGCGATTGTAGGCAGGCAGCAGTGAATGCGGATCACTGTGGCAGAGCACCTCGGCGAGGAATTCGGCATCGGCGAAGCCGGTGTTCATGCCCTGACCGCCGATGGGACTCATGCCATGAGCGGCATCGCCGCAGAGAATGACACGGCGGTCGTAGTAGCGATCACAATTAAAGCGGCGCGGCGTGAAGACGCTTTCATTGACTTGATCCGCCACCGGAACGTCGAGGCCTGTGCGCTGGCGCGTGAGGTCGCTGACGAGGCCCTTCGGTGGCTGATCGAGACGTGTGTCTGTCTGCACGACCCAGCGGCGCTGACCACCGGGCAGTGGGAAAGATTCCACCGAACCCGTGGCAGTAAAAAACAGATGTGCTTCTTCACCGAAGCCTGTGCGGTCAATGAAGTCGCCCATGACAAAATGGAGATCATAGGCTCGTGCTGGAGTCTTCATGCCGATGAACTCACGCACGGGGCTGCGCCAGCCATCACAACCGACAACGTAGCGCGCCGTCCATTCACGCTCGCCTGCACGCACTGTGCAGTGACCGGCGAATTGCTTCACTTCGCTGACTTCGCATCCGCTCTCAATGAACTCATTGCCGAGATGTTTTTGCAACATCGCGATGGTGGTCACCTGCGGCAGTGCGAGGATGAAGCGATGTTCGTCCGGGATGTCGCGAAAGGTCATGCAGCCGAGGGGGCCGCTCTGGCCGTGCACGAAGCAGTCACGCACTTTCAAGCCAGCATCAATGAACTCGGTGGTGAGTCCGAGCTTATTCAAGATATGCAACGATGGCGGTGTGATACCGATGGCGGCGGAGTGCGGGATGGGTTGCGTGCGTTTTTCCAGCACGCGGATTCGCTGACCCTGATTTTTGAGCAAGCATGCCAGCAGCAGACCCACGGGGCCACCGCCGACAATGATCACGTCAAAATCTGGCTTCATGCGCGGACGGCGGCCTTGGATTTCTTCGGACTCGTGATCGCCGCGCCGCAGCGCTCCAGCACGGCGGTCTCGACGGTGAGTCCTGGACCAAAGGCGATGGCGCAGGTGGTGGCGCGATCCGTTTCAGCTTCCTCAAGCATGCCTTTGAGCACGAACATCACGGTCGGACTGCTCATGTTGCCGTAATCACGCAACACACTGCGAGACATTTCTAGAGCCTCGGGAGGCAACGCGAGATGTTGCTCCACTTGATCGAGAATCGCACGACCACCAGGATGCACGGCCCATTCGTCGATGTCACTGAGCTGCATGTCGCGCTTCGCGAGAATGCCGCCGAGCATCTCGCGGATGTTGCTGCCGATGAGATCGGGCACATAGGCGGAGAGCGTCATGTTGAAGCCATTGTCGCCAATGTCCCAGGCCATGTGCGCCTCGCTGGATGGCACGAGCGCGGAGTGAAAGCCCTGCACGCGATAGTAAGGGCGGTCATCGGTCGGCTTGCGCGCGCTCATGATCGCCGCCGCCGCGCCATCAGCGAACAGTGCGTTCGCGACAATGCTTTCCGGCTTGTCACTCACTTGCAGATGCAGCGTGCAAAGCTCCAGGCACATGACGAGCACGACTGCGTCGGGGTTCGCCTCACAAAACTGCGCGGCCATGCGCAGTGCGGGAAACGCGGCGTAGCAGCCCATGAAGCCGATGGTGTAGCGCTCGACACTTTCATTCAAACCAAGGTCGCGAATGATGTGATAATCCGGTCCCGGATTCGCGAAGCCCGTGCATGAAGCGAAGACGACATGCGTGATCTGCTCCTTCGTGAACTGCGGGCATTCGGCCAGCGTTTTGCGGGCGAGCTTCACCGCGAGTTCGCGCGAGGCTTTAGCATACAGTGCATTGCGTTGACCCGTGGTGGGCGAGTTGATCGCGCCGTCCGGCAGAGTGTGAAAAAGCTCGCCGTCGTCTTTGAGGAAGTCGTCGCTGACACTGTAGCGCGTGTCGATGCCGGTGCGCTCGTAGATCATCTCGACCATCCGTTTCGCGCGTGAGTCACTGACCCAGCTCTTCATGCGCGCGCAGGCGAATTCGTTGCTGTAGATGAACGGCGGATTGTCGGTGGCGATGTGATGAATGAATGCGGGCATGGGGGTCAGTTCTGAGTCAATGTAACCGAGGAGCTGACCTTGATGCTATCCCCTACTTTGATGAATAACAGCACCGTGGGGACGCTAATGCCGCTGGCCTTCAGGGAGACTGGGAAGCCGAGGTCGAAGGTGGCTTTGCTTCCGCTCAGTTTCCAATTTGTGATCGTCGCCGTGACCTGCTGCGGCTTACCGAGCAGGGTCAGTGTCATCGGCAACTTGGTCGGTGTTTTGCCATCCGCCGCTATCTTGTCAGCCGCGACGTCGATGCTGGCACTGATCAAAGGATGATCGGTGACCTTCATGGCCATGCGCATGTTTTCGTCACGCTTGGCTTCGGCGGTGTCCATCTTGGTCGCTTCGACGGTGACGGTGGCCTTGATGCGCGAGGGCTTGCCTGCTGCGTCGAGTGTGACTTCCGTGGCGAAGGGTGTGGCAGAAACTTTGCCACCCCAGGCGTGGAGCGTGGAGGTGCCATCAAAGGTGATGTCTGCCTTACCTGCCCAGCTTTGAGCTGTGTCGGCTAAAGCTGATTGAACTAGGGCGAAGAGAAGAAGTAGAGAGAGTTTCATTCGTTGGTTAAACGGGTGGTTCATCGAACTGGCTGCATAAGGCTGAAACCACCCGAGAGGCTCGGCAAAGTGGCCGTCGTCAGACCGCCCGTGAGGATCTGCGGCAGCATGAAGTAGCCGACAGCTTTCACACTGCCATCGGTCATCCGCACGACTTGGCCTTGGAAGGCGACTTTGGCGCGCGTCGGCGGTGTTGTTTCAGCTAAGGCGAAAGTGCCAGCCACCGCTCCGGTGTTGGCATTGATGCCATTGATGGCTAGCGTCACTTTACCTGGGTTGGCGGCTGGCAGTGGCAGCAGCACTTTGTTGTCGCTGGTGTAGGTGAAGCTCATGTCGGGGTCGGTGATCGAGCTGGCGAGACCTCCATCCGTGAAGCTGAGCGCCACGCTGCCTGCGTCTGGCAATCCGAGTGCCACACTGCCCGTGCTGGCTGGGGCTAGGTAGCCGCCTTCTGCCGTGACGTCGGCCTCAAAGGTAGCCGGATAAGTTGGGCCGGTGGTGGCTGGTTTGAACCATGTCACGGAGCCGCTGACGACGTTACTCGCGAACAGGCCTGCAGCATCTTCATAGAGATTCAGAGGCCCTTGGATCGAACCCCGATTTTTGTAGAGCGGCGAGTAAGCCCAGAACTCGCCATTAGCTCCGAGGAAGCTGGCGCTGGTGATGCCTTCACCATCGGCAGTCTTACCAACGGCGGTGAGGCTCCCCGCAAGGCTGACGCTGAAAGTAGCGAAGCCGCTACCGTGTGGGATGAGTGGATCAATTTTGTCTTGAGCAAGCGTCAGATCCAAAGCCATGCTGTAGTAGCCCGCCAGTCTCTCTGCTGGATTGGCGAGAGCATTCCAAGCAGAACGGATGCCGCTGACTGGCGCGCTGCCGTGCGTGCCGGTGATTTGGCCCGTGGTTGAATTGAACGTTAGCGCCAATGTTTGTCCGCCGATCAGAACCGAAATCTGAGGTGCTGAGGCGAGCAGGAAACCGGAGGCAGAATATAGGGTTGCAGCAGTTCCAACGCCACTGGCACTGATGAGTTTGATCGAGTAGCTGCCGATCGAAGTCGTGGTGACGGTCAGCGTGCCGCCGAGGTTACGATTGACTGGATCGCGAGTGACGAGTCCGCCGAAGGTTCCGACGAGATTTTTATCCAACGCTTTCACCACCAAGGGCACGGTCAGTACGGCGCTGCTACCACCTGGATTTGTGGCACGCACTTGCACGTTATAGATCCCTGACACGGCGGGCACGCCGCTGATCACGCCGGTGGCGGGGACGAACTTCAGACCTTTCGGCAGACCGGTGATGGCGAAGGTCTTTGGATAGTTTTGTGCAGAGACCGTCTGGCTGAAGGCGGTGCCAATGGTGAGCGTCGGGAAGTGGATCGGCTGGAGGATGGGTGTCAGATAAGTCGCTGAGACGGTCAGTGTGAGTTCGTGCGTGACGTTGTCGCCACCAGTGTCCGCGAGGTTCACGGTGAAGGTGGAACTGCCGGCTACTGTGGGCGTGCCGGAGAGAACTCCCGCTGCACTCAAGGTGATGCCTGCAGGCAGGGTGCCTGCGCTCACTGTCCAAGTGTAAGGGGCACTGCCGCCTAAGCCAGTGAGGCTGTGATTGAAGGCCACCGCTTTCACCGCTGTAGGCAGAGTCGTCGTGGTAATGGACAGGCCGACTCCGGTCGTGCCGATCAATCCGCTCCCGTCACTGGACGGCATGATTGCCGGCACCAGCACGGAAGACTGAATGCTGAAGCCGCCCGAGAGGCTCGGCAAAGTGGTCGCCGTCAGACCACCCGTGAGGATCTGCGGCAGCATGAAGTAACCGACGGCTTTGACACTGCCATCGGTCATCCGCACGACTTGGCCTTGGAAGGCGACTTTGGATCGTGTCGGTGGTGTGGCTTCAGCTAAGGCGAAAGTGCCAGCGACCACTCCGGTATTGGCATTGATGGTTAGCGCCACTTTGCCTGGATTGGCGGCTGGCAGTGGCAACAGGACTTTGTTGTCGCTGGTGTAGGTGAAGCTCAAGTTCGGATTTGTCGCCGAGGCTCCCAGTCCGCCTTCGGCGAAGCTGAGCTGCGTGCTGCCTGCGTCTGGCAATCCGAGCACTACACTGCCCGTGCTCGCAGGGGCCAGATAGCCGCCTTCAACTGTGACATTGGTCGGCCCAAAGCTGGCTGGATACGTTGGGCCTGTGGTGGCGAGTTTGAACCATGTCATGGAGCCGCTGACGACGTTGCCCGCAAACAGGCCTGCGGCATCTTGGCTGAGGTACAGCGGTCCCTGGATCGAGCCTGCGTTTTTATAGAGGGGTGCATAAGCCCAGAACTCGCCATTGGCTCCGAGGAAGCTGGCGCTGGTGATGCCTTCTCCGTCCGCAGTCTTGCCGACGGCGGTCAGACTGCCCGCAAGGCTGACGCTGAAGGTGGCGTAGCCGCTGCCGTGTGGAATGGATGCCGATGCTTTGTCTGGGGCGTCCCTCAGATTCAAAGCCATGCTGTAGTAGCCAGCTAGGTTCTCTGCTGGATTGGCCACAGCATTCCAAATGGAACGGATGCCGTTGACTGGCGCGCTGCCGTGAGAGCCAGTGATTTGGCCCGTGGTTGTGTTGAATGTTAGCGCCAATGTTTGTCCGCCGATCAGCACACTAATCTGCGGGGCGGTCGCCGCCAAACGCCCCGTCGTGATCGAGTAGAGAGTCGCTGCGTGTCCGCTGCCACTGGCGGTGATGAGTTTGATGGTATAGCTGCCGAGCGAAGTTGTGGTGACGGTCAGTGTGCCGCCGAGTCCGCGATTGACGGGATCACGGGTGACGAGTCCGCCGAAGGTGCCGACGAGGTTTTTGTTCAGGGCTTTGACGATTAAGCGAGCCGTCACAGTGGGACTCGTGCCGCCTGTATTCGTAGCACTCACTTGGACATTGAAGACGCCCGAGACATCAGAGCTGCCGCTGATCACCCCGGTGGTGGCGACAAATTTCAATCCTTTGGGCAGACCTGTGATGGCAAAGGTCTTGGGATAGTTTTGGGCAGAGACGACATAACTAAAAGCTGTACCAATGGTGATCGGTGTGAAGCTGATCGGCTGAACGATGGGCGCTAGGAATGTGGGGGAGACTGTCAGCGTGAATGCTTTGCTGACGGAGAAGCCGCTGGAGTCCGTGAGACGCACGGTGATGATGGAGCTGCTGGGTGTGGTCGGTGTGCCTGAAAAGACGCCGCCACTGCTGAGCGTGATGCCTGCTGGCAGAGTGCCCGCAGTCACCGCCCAGGTGAAGGGTGTGCTGGTGCCTGTGCCGATGAGACTATGATTGTAAGCCACCGCTTTGACCGCTGTGGGAAGAGTCGTCGTGGCGATGACGAGATCACTCATGGTGACACTGTAAGTCTCTGTGTCGGTGAAGCCATTGTCGTCCTGCACCTGCACTATGAAGTTACTCGTGCCGGGCGCTGTCGGCGTGCCGGAAAGAACACCTGCGCTGTTCAAGCTGAGGCCGGCAGGAAGTGTGCCGCTGCTGAGTGACCAAGTGTAGGGCGTGGTGCCGCCGCTGGCCGCTAGATTGACGCTGTAAACGATGTTAGTTAGGCCGGTGGCGAGCAGCGAGGGCGTGGAGATCACGGGAGCAGTGGTGATGCTGAGATCAAAATCCTTCGTGGCAGTCAGACCATTTGCATCGGTGATGAGCAGGGTGAAGTGACTGGTCCCCGTCGCAGTAGGCGTGCCACTCAAAAGGCCACTGGTGCTCAGTGTGAGACCAGCGGGCAGCGTGCCCGTGCTCACGGTGTATTGATAAGGTGCTGTGCCGCCCGTCCCTGCGAACTGCTGGCTAAAGACAACGTCCACCACCGAGACCGGCAGCGGTGACGCGGTGGTGATGCTTGGCGCCGTGGTGATGCTGAGATTGAAGGCTTTCGTGGCGGTCAGGCTATTCGCATCCGTGATCAGCACGGTGAAGTTGCTCGTTCCCGTCGCCGTTGGAGTGCCGCTCAAAAGGCCAACGGTGCTCAGTGTGAGACCAGAGGGTAGCGAGCCTGCATTCACCGTGAATTGATAGGGTGCCGTGCCGCCTGTGCCCGCGAGCTGCTGGCTCAAGGCAAGGTCCACCACCGAGACCGGCAGCGGTGAAGCCGTGGTGATGCTCGGAGCGGTGGTGATGGTGAGATTGAAGCCCTTGGTCGCTGTCAGGCTGTTCGCATCCGTGATCAGCACGGTGAAGCTGCTCGTCGTCGTCGCAGTAGGAGTGCCGCTGAGGAGACCGCTGATGCTCAGCGTGAGCCCGGCGGGAAGCGTGCCCTCGCTCACCGTGAATTGATAGGGTGCCGTGCCACCTGTGCCTGCGAGCTGCTGGCTAAAGACAACGTCCACCACCGAGACCGGTAACGGTGAAACCGTGGTGATGCTAGGCGCGGTGGTGATGGTGAGGTCGAAAGGCTTGGTCGCGGTGAGGCCGTTCGCATCCGTGATCAGCACGGTGAAGCTACTCGCGGTCGTCGCCGTGGGTGTGCCACTGAGCAGACCGCCGGTGCTCAGCGTGAGTCCGGCGGGCAACGTGCCTGCATTCACCGTGAATTGATAAGGAGCCGTGCCACCCGCGCCTGCGAGCTGCTGGCTAAAGGCAAGGTCCACCACCGAGACCGGCAGCGGTGAAGCCGTGGTGATGCTGGGCGCGGTGGTGATGGTTAGTTCGAAGGCTTTCGCGGCAGTGAGGCCGTTCGCATCTGTGATCAGCACGGTGAAGCTGCTCGCGGTGGTCGCCGTCGGTGTACCACTGAGGAGCCCGCTGGTGCTCAGCGTGAGTCCGGCGGGCAACGTGCCTGCATTCACCGTGAACAGGTAAGGTGCTGTGCCACCTGCACCAGCGAGTTGCTGGCTCAAAGGAACGTCAATCACCGAGACTGGCAGCGGTGACGCAGTGGTGATGCTTGGCGGCAAGGCGGCCATCGAGTCGGCCAGGTAACCGTCCATGCTGTAGAGAGAATCCACCATCACGCGGTCAAAGCTGAAATTCGCCTGACCTGGAGCGCCGCTGATGCTGATGAGGTAGCTGGCCTGATTGCCAGGCAGATCCCATTTGGCCCAGAGCTGGCCGTCGCCACCGCTGTTCAAACCTTGAACCACCGTCGGGGCCAGACCATTGATGCTGCTGAGGGTGATCGGTGCGGCAAAGGCACCCGAGCCGGACACGGCGGCGATTTGCAGCACGAGCGTGGTGAAGCCACTGCTGCCGATGGTGCCGTTCGTTGGCACGGTGATCTGCTCGGCCAGTGTGCCGCTGGTGAAGGAGAGATTGCCGTTGTCCAGCACATGGTCCTGGCTGTTCGTCGTCTGAAAATTGGCTTCGACCATGGTTGTGCCGATGTCTGGAGTGCTGTCGTCAATGGGTTGAGCACGAGCGGCAGGTTCATTGAAGGCTTCCCAGCCGAACCAAGTGGTACCAACAAGTCCGCGTGAACTCGGGGCGACGAGACCAGCATTTTGACTCATCACATAGGCTGACGGCGGTGAGACGGGAAGCACCGTGACGGTGGCCGCCGTGGAAAGCGCGCCACCAGGGTTCGCTGCATTGGTGATCTTCACCCAATAGCTCGTCGTGAGGGTCAGCGCAGGCGTGGTGAATGAGGCGGAGTTTGTTCCCACGGGTGTTGTGATCACTCCGCTGTCTCCCTGATACCATTGATAGGTCAGTGGACCATCACCACTGGCGACCACGGATAAGGTGGTGCTTTGGCCGCTGTTAACGATGGTCGATGCCGGATGCGTCGTGATGGCCGCTGGGCTTTGGACGGTGACAATCGCTGTGTTGGAGTTTGCCCCAGTGAGGTTCGCAGCGTTGGTGACCTTCACCCAGAAGTTCGTCGTGCCGATTAGTGTCGGCGTGGTGAAAGAGGCCGAGTTGGTGCCCACGGCTGTTGTCGTCACACCGCTGTCTCCTTGATACCACTGATAGGTGAAGGGAGCATCGCCACTGGCCACAACCGAGAGGGTGGTGCTTTGTCCGCTATTGATCGTCGTCGAGGCCGGATGTGTGGAGATCGCGGCAGGCTGCAAAACTGTGACGACCGCGGTATTGGAAATGGCACCCGCTGGATTCGCCGCATTAGTGACCTTCACCCAATAGTTTGTCGTGCCCATCAGCGTCGGCGTGGTGAAAGAGGCCGAGTTGGTGCCCAAGGCTTTAGTGGTTACACCGCTGTCTCCCTCATACCACTGATAGGTCAGCGGAGCTTCACCCGTGGCAATGACAGACAGCGTGGTGCTTTGTCCGCTGTTGATCGTCGTCGAGGCCGGATGCGAGGTGATGGCGGCAGGCTGCAAAACTGTGACGATCGCCGTGTTGGAAAGCGCACCTGCTGGATTGGCCGCATTGGTGACCTTTACCCAATAGTTCGTCGTGCCCATCAGCGTCTGCGTGGTGAATGAGGCGGAGTCGGTGCCCACGGCTGTGGTTGTCACACCGCTGTCTCCTTGATACCACTGATAGGTGAATGGGGCATCACCACTGGCGA